>JAZOWH010000026.1:0-4075 GCA_045659165.1 Candidatus Fimenecus sp.
TGCACTTTCACCAATTGTTGTAACACTTTCAGGCAAGATAATCTCTTTAAGACTGTCGCAATCTTCAAATGCACACTCACCGATTGTTGTGACATTTTCCCCAAAACTTACAGTTTTCAAGTCCCTATTGTCCTCGAAAGCACCCTCACCTATTTCCACAACGCTATCGGGAATTACAAGTTCTTCAAGACTGTGGCAATCATAAAACGCATACTCATCAATTACAGTTACATTATTTCCTAATGTCAGGCTTACGATTTCATCACAATCCTCAAAAGCACTCTCACTGATGATTTTCATTCCATTTCCTATTATAACAGTTTTAAGTCCTGTGCAATCCTCGAAAGCACCTTCGCCTAATTCCGTAACACTGTCAGGAATTATAAGTTCAGTAATTTCTGTACAATCAAGAAAAGCGAAATCACCGATTGAAGCAAGGCTATTGCCTAGGGTAAGTGTCAGGATTCCGTCACAGTCCTCAAATGCACTTTCACCGATGGAAATAACACTATCAGGAATAATCATACTTGTGAGATTATCACTATCTTCAAAAGCACTGTCCCAGATAACAATTACTGTTTCAGGAATTATATAGAACTCTGATTCACGCTCGTCAGGATACTGAACAAGCACAGTTTTATCCTTATTATATAACACACCAAACTCATCACAAGAATATTCAGGGTTATCTTCGTCAACATCAATGCATTTCAGCGATGCACAAGAGGCAAACGCACCAGTCATAATTCTTGTTACGGTGGCAGGAATTTTAATGGTTTTTGCATCGGCACACATAAAAAGAACAGTTTTATCAGCACTCATCAAAAGACCTTGTGAGTCCGTTACATAATTCTTATTATCATTTTCTACGATGATTTCAGAAATATTTGTGAAATAAGAAAGGTCAGCCCAATCAAGATTCGTTACATTTTCACCGATTACGAGCGTTTCTGCTTGTTCACCGTATTCTTTCCACAAATCTTCGTTTTCTGAAATATTACGATAAATTGTAAGAGTTTTTGTTTTTTCGTCATATTCAAAACCTGAATCTGCACTTGCTGAAAGGCTATACACAGGCAGTACTGAGAGAATAAGACAAATTGTAATAAATACGGAAAGGAGCTTTTTCATTATTACACCACCTTTTACTGAAAATATTTTATCATAGACATTTTTATATTGCAATAAAAAACAATGGCGGAGCAAAATCTCCGCCACGCCATTACATTATATATTTAATTGTATTTTTCGCAAAGGTATTGGAGGGCAAGTTTGTAGCCGTCGATACCTTTTCCTATTATATGGTGTTCGCATGCCATACCTGCATATGAGATTTGACGGAAGTCTTCTCGTTTTGTCACATCTGAAATATGAACTTCAACTGCAGGGAGTCCCACAGATTTGAGTGCATCAAGAATTGCGATGCTTGTGTGGGTATATGCTGCAGGGTTGATGACAATTCCATCAAAATCGCCATAAGCCTTTTGGATTTCGTCAACGATTGCACCTTCGTGGTTAGACTGGAAGCATTCAACTTCACATCCAAGCTCATTTGCCCATTCTTCAATTAATGCAAGCAAAACCTGATAATTCTGATTGCCATATATATCGGGTTCGCGAATACCAAGCATATTTATATTTGGTCCGTTGATTACAAGAATTTTCATATTCTTTCAATCTCCTTAATTATAAGTTCTGCCACTTGTTCAGGAGTACCATTACCGTCAACTTCCACATCTGCGAATTGTCGGTAAAGTGGCATTCTTTTTTCATAAAGTGCCTTTACACCGTAAAGTTGTGAAAGTGGTCTGCCTCTTGTGTCAAGTTTATCACCATCACGATTGATAAAAACTATAACGCCATTCTGTTTTAGTGGCATATAGTTTTCAGGGCGTGTTATGACTCCACCACCCGTTGCGATTACTCGGCTTTTCCCTTTACCTGCAATATTCACTGCCATATTTTCGGCATAACGGAAAAAGTCCTCACCAAATCTTTCCACAATTTCAGGTACAGGTCGTCCCTCGGCTTTTTCAATCATTTCGTCTGTATCGACAAATTCCTTTTGAAGTTTTTCTGAAAGGATTTTACCGATTGTGGATTTTCCACAACCTGCCATACCTATTAATACAATATTTGACATCTGCAGACGAAGGACTTTTTCGATTTTTTCGCATACATTATTATCTATAATAGTATTAAAGAAAATCTCGTGGGCTTTTTTAGCCTGAGCAACAAGCATTGAAAGTCCTGTCTTATTTGGAATTCCTGATTTTTCGGCTTCCATTACAAGTCTTGTTTTTAATGGGTTATACACCACATCAAAAACTCCGTTGACATTTGGAAATTTATCCAATTCAATAGGTGCACTCATATTATCAGGATACATTCCCACAGGTGTTGTATTCACAATAATGTCTGCATCCGTATGACTATATATATTAGTATAGTTAATTTCACCCTTGCGAGAAACAACAAGCACATCTTTTGCGCCCATATCACGAAGGACAGTCTGCACGGTCAAAGATGCTCCACCACTACCGAGCACAACTGCTTTTTTATCTTTTACGGTGATTCCTGATTTTTCCACCATATATTTAAAGCCGAAATAATCAGTATTGTATCCACAAAGCCTACCGTCACGATTAATTATAGTATTGACTGCACCGATTTTTCGGGCTTCCGGAGAAATCTCGTCAAGAAACGGAATAACTGACTGTTTATATGGAATTGTCACATTAAGACCTTTGAAGTTTTTCTCTTTTAAAAACTGTTCAAGGTTTTCGGGTGCTATTTCAAAAAGATGATAATCCTCGTTACCGAGGGCTAAATGAATCTGTGGTGAAAAGCTATGAGGTAAATGCTCACCTAAAAGTCCGTACATATGGAGTCCTCTTTTCATTTATTGTCCAAGTGTTTCTGCTGATATGAACGAGAAAGGCTCATAATAGTTTCATAAAGAGAAACGGAATAATCACCAAGTTCATCCCCTGCCATATTTTTTATACGGTCAAGGAGTTCTTTTTCTCTTTGAGCATCAAGCACAGGAAGATTATTTTCCTTTTTATACTCGGCAACAGAAAGACAGAGTTCCATTCTCTCTTTCCACAATTCAATTATTTTGCTGTCTATTTCGTTTATCTTATCACGAAGATTGGAAAGGTCATTCATAATATCACCTTTATATTATAGTATAACATCAAGAAGAGTAATTGCAGTTACTGCTTCAACCACCGGTACTGCTCTTTGGACTATGCAAGGGTCGTGTCTGCCTTTAATCTGCAATTTTTCTTTTGTCATATTTTTAAGGCTTACGCTGTCTTGTTCTTTGAAAATTGATGGAGTTGGTTTGATTGCAGTACGGAAAACGATTGGCATTCCATTAGTGATACCACCGTTTATGCCACCTGAATTATTTGTCTTTGTGCGAATTTCACCATCAACGATACAGAAAGCATCATTGTTTTCACTGCCATAAAGGTCAGTAGCCAAAAATCCGTTACCAAATTCGATACCTTTTACTGCAGGAATACCGAAAATGTTTTTTGCAAGTTGGTTTTCGACTCCGTCAAACATAGGCTCACCGAATCCTGCTTTAACACCCGTTACGGCACATTCGATAACACCACCAACGGAATCACCGTTTTCTCTTGCTTTTTCGATTTCGGCAATCATAAGTTTTCCTTGATTATCATTAATTACAGGAAAATCTTTTTCACTTGTATTCCACTTACCCACATTTACATAATCAATTTTATCATCATAAATGTTTTTGATTTTTTGAATATGAGATTGAATTTCAACGCCCATTTCATTTAAAATCTGCATACATACTGCACCTGCAAAACAGAGCGGTGCTGTAAGTCTGCCTGAAAAATGGCCACCACCTGAAACATCATTGAAACCATCGTATTTTACATACGCTGAATAGTCGGCGTGGGATGGTCGTGGTGTATCTATTATATTAGCATAATCCGCTGAATGTTGGTTTTCATTATATATAACCATACAAAGAGGCGCACCACAAGTAACTCCATTCACCATTCCTGACAAAATTTCAGGAGTATCACTTTCT
>JAZOWH010000027.1:0-4343 GCA_045659165.1 Candidatus Fimenecus sp.
TTGTAAAATGATAAGGCTGACTATTACATGCAGATGGAGAAAGAACTGCAGTTTCAAGAATTGCTTTAATTTTTTCACTTTCAACAGATTTAGTCCCATCAAATGCACGACAGGAATATCTGTTTTGTGCTATCTCATTGAAATTCATAAAATTACCTCATATTGATTTTATGTTTTATTATAATCAGTTTAGCACACATTTTATTTGAAAGCAATTGCACAATGACAATTAAAATAAAAAAATTAACAGCCCTCAACTTGTGGACTGTTTTCTTAACGCGAAAACCCTCTCGGGTTCGATTGTGTAATTTATAATTAAATAAAAAAATAACAGCCCAACTCGTGGACTGTTATCGTGGTGACCCGGACGGGAATCGAACCCGTGTTACCGCCGTGAAAGGGCGGTGTCTTAACCGCTTGACCACCGGGCCATATTATAGGGACTTGTTCAGTCCCTTGGTAGCGGCAACGGGACTTGAACCTGTGACCTTCCGGGTATGAACCGGACGCTCTAGCCAACTAAGCTATGCCGCCATAGTTGCCGTTCTCTTGCGACGGCTTTGTTATTATAATATAAGTCTTTCCATTTGTCAACATCTTTTTGCAAAAAAAATTATCTTTTTTAAAAAATTCTACATAATCCCACTTTTTTGAATTTTTCTTACCTTTCCAAATGCTCTTTTTTCTTTACAAAATAAGGGTTGTATGTTACAATTCTTTTGTTAAAATTCAAATTTTATGAGGTGAAATCAATGAATCTCAAAGAGACAAAACAATGGGTTGTTGACGAACTTAAAAGCGTCGCAGATTTTTGGCTCGAAAACGGTATGGATAAAGTGCACGGTGGCGTTTACACTTGCCTTGATAAAGACGGAAAGGTTTATTCCACTGACAAAAGCGTATGGATGCAAGGCAGATGCGGTTGGACTTTCGCACATCTTTGTCACGTTTATGGTGTTAAGGACGAATGGTTAAAGGCAAGTAAGAGCTGTCTTGACTTCCTTGAAAACCACTGTATCAACAAAAATGCAGAAGGAAGACTTTACTTCACAGTTACTGAAGACGGTAAACCTCTTCGTCAGAGAAGATATTGCTATTCAGAAGCATTTTACTGTATTGCGAATGCTGAATATTATGGTATTACAGGTGAAAAAGAACATCTCGAAAGAGCAAGAAGAACTTACGATATGTATTGGAACCTCAACCACGGAATGGCTGACCCTACAGGTCTTGGTCCAAAGACTGACCCTGAAACACGTACAGGCAGAGCATTGGGCATTCCTATGATTATTCTCAACGTTACATCTGTTATGCTTCGTGTTGACCCTGAAAACGCTGAAATTTACAACAAACGTGCTGATGAATGTGTTGAGCACATCTTCAAATACCACGTTAAGAAAGATTTAGGTTGTACTCTTGAAACTGTATCTCTTGACGGTACACCTCGTCTTAATATTACTGAAGGCAGAGTTGTAAACCCTGGTCACGATATCGAATGCAGCTGGTTCCTTATGGAAAGAGCAAATCAGACAGGTGACAAAGAATTACATAAAAAAGCTGTTGAAATTTTTGATATGGCATTCGAGAAAGGTTGGGACAAGGAGTTCGGTGGTATTCTTTACTTCTTCGACTGTCTTGGCAATCCACCTGAAGCTTATGAACACGATATGAAACTCTGGTGGCCACATAACGAAGCACTTATTGCTGCTCTTATGATTTACAGAGATACAAACGACCAGAAATATCTTGATATTTTCAATCAGCTTGTTGATTACACAAAAGACAAGTTTGCAGTTGCACCTTGTGGTGAATGGTATGGCTATCTCCGTCGTGACGGTAATCCTACACTTCCTGCATGTATCGGTTCAACATTCAAAGGACCTTTCCATGTGCCAAGATGTCTTATTATGCTTGATAAAATGTTAGAAGAAATTGAAGAAAGAGGTTAATTAAAATGAGTCTTGAAAAATATAAGGGTGTCATCCCTGCGTTCTATGCATGTTATGATGAAAATGGTGAAGTTTCTGTTGAAGGCACAAAGGCTTTAGTTGAATTCCTTATCGAAAAAGGTGTTGACGGTCTTTATGTAGGTGGTTCATCAGGTGAGTGTATCTACCTTAGTGTTGAAGACAGAAAAAAGACACTTGAAGCAGTTATGGAAGCAAACAAGGGCAGAATTACAATTATTGCTCACGTTGCTTGTAACAATACAAAAGATAGCTGTGAACTTGCTCGTCACGCTGAAAGCCTTGGTGTTGACGCTATTGCTACAATTCCTCCAATTTATTTCAGACTTCCTGAAAAGGCTATTGCAAAATACTGGAATGATATTTCAGCAGCAGCACCAAACACAGATTATGTTATTTACAACATTCCACAGCTTGCAGGTGTTGCACTTACAATGCCATTGTTTGAGGAAATGCTTAAAAATCCAAGAGTAATTGGTGTTAAGAACTCATCAATGCCAATTCAGGATATCCAGATGTTTGCTCGTCAGGCTAAACTTAGCAATCGTGAAGTTGTTATTTTCAACGGTCCTGATGAACAGTTTGTTGGTGGTCGTATGATTGGTGCTGAAGGTGGTATCGGTGGTACATATGGCGTTATGCCTGAACTTTTCGTTAAACTTAACGAAATGATTAACAACAACGACGTTGCTGATGCAGGTGCATTACAGGATGACATCAACGAAGTTATTTACACAATGTGCTCAACAAAGGGTAATATGTATGCAACAGCAAAAGCTGCTCTTAAAAAGAGAGCAGGTCTCGAGCTCGGTGGTGTAAGAGAACCACTCTTAAACCTTCAGGATGGCGACGAAGTTATCGTTGACAAAGTTGTTGAACTTGTTGAAACAGCAGTTGCTAAATGGGTTAAATAATTCGTAATGCTTAATGCATAATTCGTAATGAATACAAACAAAAAAGGGACGATAGAAATATCGTCCCTTAAATGTTTATTCAATTTTATTAACCTTATTATTTTTTAACATATTTCTGATTGGAACACAAAACCAAATCGGCAACAGATATATTAAAACATTAGCAACTAGTAACACATAATAAACAGTGTTATTCCAATAAGACAAAACATATATTATTCCATTTACTGTATAAGATTCCGGATATAATGCAAGAATATTTATTTTCACATTATGAGGTATTGCATCTGCACCATTTAAACAATTGTCACAAATAAAAAGAATTACGGTCAAAGCTGTTAAAAACAAAACGGGAACACTCATTTTAAAATAATCCGATGATTTAAAACTAATGATTTTTTCTTTTTTCATTTGTTGATTCAAAAACAATATTCTAAGTGCAACACCTACAATAGTGATTATTATGGGTACAGTATATGTTAAAAAGCTCTCTCCTTCCGTTGCGATAAATGCAATAAAAGCCCCGCCACAAGCATATCCAGCAATCGATAAAGCAATACATTTTAAATAATACTTTAAAGAAAATTTCAACATTACTTCTCCCTCCAAATCTAATATCACAAATAAAGGAACTAACAAATTGAAACACTTGCCTATCTTCGTTAAGAGTCAAAGATTTCTCCAACCAGACCCTTTCTTGTTAATTTTTACAATTCAAGTATATCAGTAATCCTATATAAAGTCAAATAAAAGGGGTGATTCGTGAATCACCCCTAAATTTTGCGCTTTGCGTTTTGCATTTTGCGCTTATTTGCGTTCCATAAGAGTCACCATTACTGCCTTTTGTGCGTGGAGTCTGTTTTCTGCTTCATCAAAAATTTCGTCTGCATGTGCTTCAAAAATTTCTTCTGTGATTTCTTCACCACGATGAGCAGGAAGACAATGCTGTACCATACAGCCAGGATTTGCTGCTTCAAGGCATTTATTGTTAATCTGATAAATTCCCTCAAACACTTTACTTCTTTCTGCTGCTTCTTCTTCCTGTCCCATTGATGCCCAAACATCTGTGAAGATTACATCTGCACCTGCACAAGCTTCAATAGGGTCACGATAAAGACCAAAACCACTATAATTCTTTGCAAAATCAAGAACTTTCTTATCTGGGTCAAAGTTTTCAGGACATGCAATAGTAACATCCATACCCATTTTAAGACCACCAACGATAAGTGAGTTTGCCATATTGTTACCGTCACCGATATATGTCATTTTAAGTCCGTCAAGGTGACCCTTGTGTTCACGAACTGTCATAAGGTCAGCAAGCACCTGACCAGGGTGACAGAAATCAGTAAGACCATTCATTATTGGAATAGAACCATACTTTGCAAGGTTTTCAACTTCACTCTGCTCGAAAGTTCTAATCATAATACCATCAAGGTAACGAGAAAGAACACGTGCAGTATCC
>JAZOWH010000028.1:0-1783 GCA_045659165.1 Candidatus Fimenecus sp.
CGTGACATATCAATGTTAAGACCTTTTGCCTTTATATCGTTGTACTCTGCTAAAACCGCATCATACTGCGCTTTTAATTCGTCTTTTGACATTTTTAAATAAGATTGATTCATAAATTAACTCCACTATGAAAAATATAAATAATATTAGAATTCTGCTGTACCTGTTGTTCTTGGGAATGGAAGTACATCACGGATATTTGAAATACCTGTCATATACATAATAAGTCTTTCAAAGCCAAGACCGAAACCTGCGTGATGAGTACCACCATATTTTCTTAAATCAAGATACCACCAGTAGTCTTCTTCTTTAAGACCTAACTCTTTAATTCTCTCAACAAGAACATCGTATCTTTCTTCACGCTGACTACCACCGATAATTTCACCAATACCCATTACGAGTAAGTCGGCAGCGGCAACAGTTTTACCATCATCGTTAAGACGCATATAGAATGCTTTGATTTCCTTCGGATAATCTGTAACGAAAACAGGCTTTTTGAATACTTGTTCTGTCAAGTATCTTTCGTGCTCTGTCTGAAGGTCGCAACCCCAATATGCTTTAAATTCAAAGTTATCGTTATTCTTTTCAAGTTCTTTAACAGCATCAGTATAAGTTACTCTTGCAAAATCTGAATTTGCAACTGTTGTAAGTCTTTCAATAAGACCATTATCAATGAATTTATTGCAAAATTCGAGTTCTTGCTTACAATTCTCAAGAACATAGCTGATTACATACTTAATCATATCTTCTGCTAAATCCATATCATCACTAAGGTCAGCAAAAGCAATTTCTGGTTCAATCATCCAGAATTCAGCTGCGTGACGTTGTGTATATGAACGTTCTGCTCTGAATGTAGGACCGAAAGTATAAATCTTACCAAAAGACTGAGCCATAATTTCGCCTTCAAGTTGGCCTGAAACTGTTAAGAAAGCAGGCTTACCGAAAAAGTCTTTACTGTAATCAATTTTACCCTCTTCTGTCGTTGGAACATTGTCAAGCTCAAATGAAGTCACTCTGAACATTTCACCTGCACCCTCACAGTCACTACAAGAAATAAGTGGTGTGTGTGCATACATAAAGCCACGTTCTTGGAAGAACTTATGAATTGCAAATGATGCAACAGAACGAACTCTGAATGCAGCAGAATAAGTATTTGCTCTTGGACGAAGGTGTCCGATTGTTCTTAAATATTCTAATGTGTGACGTTTTTTCTGAAGTGGGTAATCTGGTGCAGATTCACCTTCGATTACAATTTCACTTGCATTTATTTCAAATGGTTGTGCTGCATCTGGTGTTAAAATTAAAGTACCAGTAACAATAACTGCTGCACCAACATTAATTTTTGAAATTTCTTTGAAGTTGTTGATTTTTTCATCTTCAAAAACTACCTGAAGACTTTTAAAACAACCACCGTCATTTATTTCAAGAAAGCCGATTGCCTTTGATGCACGCTGAGTTCTTACCCATCCACAAACTGTAATTTCTTTATCACCAAATTGTTCAGGTGATTTGTAAATATTTGCTATTTCAATGCGTTTCATTGAACTATTCCTCCATTACTTTTACGTAAAGTATATTTAAAATTATTTTTTCTTTGTAAAAACTGCAGGCTTAATTTTGGGTTTCAATTCCCACGCTTTTGCCATTTCATCAGAAAGTTGCTTTGCAAGAGTTTTTCTGATTTCCTTAAAATTCTTGTCATTAACAAGGTTCATTTTTTCATCAGGGTCATTATCCAAATCATAAAGATAATCTTCGTAATACACCTTAGAATCTTTTGAGT
>JAZOWH010000029.1:0-2221 GCA_045659165.1 Candidatus Fimenecus sp.
AGAAAAGATGTATAATCATTTAGGAAATTGGGGTCCATATTCAAAGAAATATAGTGGTATTTCGCGAATAGTTGACCATGATACAGAGGGTGGTGTACGCTTTGATTGCGTAGTGAGTCCCGCGATTGAAAATGCAGATAGTCGTGTACCAAATGTGACCGTTCCTGTGGGTGTTCATCCTTGGGAAGCAAAGGCAGATTACTCATTCTATTCATATCGTTATGACCTTGAATGGAAGGACAAGGTCTATGCTGATGTGTCATTTACAAAGCTTGACAGCGATAGCGTTCTTGTTCGTACAAAGTTTGTGAATAATACAGATATTACACAGATTTGCCTTCTTAATCTTTTTTCTGCTATTGAATATCCAAATGTATATGCAACAACTCCTGTGTTGCCTGAAAAGAACATTTTTATCAAAGCACTTGATTATAAAACTTATGACTATAATACTGTTCGTCCTTGGGATAAACAAGTCATTGATGCTATGAAAAAAGGTGAATTCTTTGACGATGGATTCACATATCATAAAGGTCTTGGTGACAGAGATAACAACCGTTATATTCTTCCTAAATATTCCAAATTAGGTGAAGAAGCAGGGGACAGAATCACTTATGAAATAAATGGTGTTGATGCTTTTGCAGAGCCTGTACTCAACATCCGTTACCGTACAACAGATGACAAAAACAGTGACTGGACACTTAATAATGAAAAAGTTATTTTCACAAGTGCAACTGATTTTAATATTTTAACAGTTCCTTTCAGTGGTTCTTCCGTTGAACTTGTTTCCTGTGGTACAGGTGGAATTGAATTTGACTTCCTTTGTGTTACGGAAAAAGCTGAGTCAGTTTCGGTTACTTCAAAGACACACAATTTCTATCCTGAAATCGAAACAAAGGAATGCGAAACAGGTAAACTTGCAAGCTATAAATATGATGGTGTTAAGGGTAATTTCTATGTAAGAACATTTAATGATGTTACTCGTTTCCGTGATTTTAACACAGGTTGCCTTGAGGATAGTCCTACTGCAAGAATTTCACAGCCTGACGAAAGTTTCCAGAATATGCTTGAAACATTTTCAGGCTCATTCTCTGAAAAGCACAGTGACGAAGGCTATTATCATAATACAGTTGTTTATACTCTTTATGTACAACCACGTACAGAGCATGTAGAATATGCGGTTTTATCTTACGGTGAAACAGAGTACAAGACAACTGATGAATACGAAAAAATATACGAAATTGCTTATAATTCACTTGAAAAATTTGATTTGAATGAAGCAGGTAAAACATACGAATTCTCAAACAGAATTCTTCGTGCAACAGTTTTCCAGAATACGGTTTATCCACTTTACCGAAACGGTGAATATGTTGTGCATCATACTCCAGGTAAGCGTTGGGACTCATTCTATACATGGGATTCAGGTTTTATCGGACTTGATATGCTTGAATTTGCACCACATATTGCCGATTATATTCTTGAAACATATTTGAGTGATAATGATGAATGGGCTTTCCTTCTTCATGGTTCACCTGTACCTGTTCACATTTATCAGTATCTTGAAATGCTTAAACGAGCAGAGGATAAGACTGAACTCTTGAAATACTATGACAGAGTAAAAATGTTCTACGATTTCCTCGCAGGTAAAATCAATGGCTCAACAACTACAAAGTTCAATAGTGGCTTAACAACAACTTTTGATTACTTCTATAATTGCAGTGGTATGGATGACTTGCCTCCACAGAAAGCTATGTATGCTGAAAATAAGCAGAAGTGGATGACACCTGTTATCTCATCATCACAGGTTATCCGTTGTGCAAAAATCCTCTATATGTGTGCAGATATGCTTGGAAGAGAAAACGACAAAGCAACATATCTCAATGATATTGAAAGAGTTTCAACTGCACTTCAGAAGCACTCTTGGGATGACGAATGTGGATATTTCTCTTATGTAATTCACGACGAAAATGGTAATCCTAAAGAAAAATATAGAAATGCACAGGGCGAAAATCTTAATAAAACAATGGATGGTATTTATCCTATTATCGGAGGTGCAGTAACTGACAGTCAGCGTGACAGTATTCTTGCTCACTTAAAGAGTGATGATGAAATGTTCAGCCCAGTTGGTATAAGTGCTGTTGACAAAACTGCATCATATTACATCACAAATGGCTATTGGAATGGTAATGTGTGGCTTTCACATCAGTGGTTTGTGTGGAAA
>JAZOWH010000030.1:0-8847 GCA_045659165.1 Candidatus Fimenecus sp.
GGAAGGGGGATAAAACAATGCTGACATCACAAAAGAAAAGTTATTTTTATATTGCAGTTGCATTATGTCTTGTTGCAGCCGGTTTTATTGCCCATCAGATACACCACAATATTGATGACTTGTATCCAAAACAGATTTCAAGTATGCTGTTTCAGATTATCAGCGTCGATGTTCTTGTTGTATGGTGTATTTCTATAAAAAACAGAATTCTTAATAAACAGATTTGCAGATACCTTATTTGGGTTGGCATTTTAATGATTTTCTGGCTTACAGTGCGTATTGTCAAATGGCGATTTTTATCTACATTAGACCCATTAGGAAGATATTTCTGGTATGCTTATTATATCCCAATGATTCTTATCCCGCTTTTTGGTGTGTTTATTGTACAATATGTGGGAAAACCTGAAGATTATGTTATTCCAAAGAAATTTAAGCTATTGTTGATACCATCATTAATTCTGTTAGCATTTATTTTTACAAATGACTTTCACAGAAGGGTTTTTGATTTCCCCCAGGGCATTACATATTATAATGACATATATACATATAAATGGGGATTTATTATTGTTGCAGCATGGTTTGTTTTTCTTGGCTTTTATTTTACTGTTATGTTGCTTGTTAAAAGCCGAGTACCCGGGAGTCGTTCATTCCAGAGATTACCTGCAATTATTATGGTGTTTGCAGCAGGGCTGTGGGCTATATATTCCCTTGGCATACTTGAAATTGACTTAGCTGCAATGGATTGCCTTATTATTGCATTGTTATTGGAAAGTGCAATTCAAAGTGGTCTTATCCGTTCTAATACGGGATACAATGAACTGTTTGAAATATCAACGGTTGCAGCCCAGATTGTAGATAAAAACTATGAGGCGTGTTATCTTTCTTCATTTGCAGACGATTTTCCGGAAGATGTAATGCGACATGCAATAGAAAAGGCTGTTGAGCGAGGTAATGTCCGTATTAACGGCAAAGAGATTACAGGAGGATATGTTCTTTGGCAAGATGATATTACAGAAATCAAAAGGCTTATGAATGAACTTATCGAAATTCAGGAACATCTTAATGAAGACTATATTCTTCTTAAAGCAGAACTTGAACTTAAGGAGAACAAAATTCGTCTTGAAGAAAAAAACAGACTTTATGACAGAATTGCACAAGAGGTTTCAGAACAGTTGTCAAAAGCCGATTTTTTGCTTAAACAAGCAGAGGAAAATCCTGAAACAGCAAGAGTTGCTTTAATCCATATATGTATTATTTGTGCATACATAAAGCGTCGTAGTAATCTTTTATTGTTAAACGAAGAATATAATCGTATTTCATCAAAAGAACTTGAATACTGTTTGCGAGAGTCCCTTGACAATATTGCTCTTAATGGAGTTTTTACTTCTCTTGACAGTAAGTGTGACGGTAATATTTCTGTGGGATACGCAGTTAAAATTTATGACTTCTTTGAAGAAATCGTTGAATATTTTACTACCGATATTACTGCAATACTTGTTCACCTTGTTTGTAAGGATGATTACATAAAACTTCGTTTGCAAATTGGATGCGAAAATGAAATTCAGGAAGAAAGCTTGTCTGCTATTCTCATAACAGATTGCAAAATATCCTACGATGTTCAGGATACTGATATTACAATTGACCTTCTTCTTTCGAAAAAAGGAGGTGCTGTGTAATGTTTGATTTTACAAGTTTACACATTTATGTCAGAATGACAGTGCTTTTATTGTTACTGCTTTTAACAACATTCAATACTTGCATTTTCATCAATGTTATGTTTAAGAAAAAGATGGTGTTGCGAAAATTATTGCTTTGTGCATTTTCTTCATTCAGCTTTTTCACATTGATTATCTTTGTTTGCTTAAATTATGCAAATATATTTGTGGATGTTGAGTATGAAAGTACGGTGCTTACTGATTTCTTTCCATTTTATATACCTGTTTGGGTTGTAAATATTATTTATCTTGTCTGTATTCTTCTTGATGAATATAAAATAAGAAAAAACACAATTTCTCCTTTATCCGTTAAAGAAAGTTTTGATAATCTTCCAACAGGACTTTGTTTCGCAAAATCAAACGGAATGGTTCAGCTCGTTAATTATCAAATGAATGAGTTGTCGTATATTATTTTGGGTGACGACTTGCAGAATGCCAATATCTTTTGGGAAAAGGTGTGTAATGGAAAACTTAATAATAACATTTCAAGGTTTGTTACAGGTGATAAGCCAGAATTGAGACTTCCCGATGGTAGCGTGTGGACTTTTTCAAAGGAAGACCTTGGTGTAACAACACAGATTATCGCGACCAATATGACCAATTATTATAGGTTAACAAACACCTTGAAACACAAAAACGAAGAACTTGAATTGATGAGTCATCGACTTCGTAAATATGGTGAAAATGTAGACGAATATACTCGTTCAAAGGAACGACTTGAAACAAAAGTGCGTATTCATAATGAAATCGGTCAGGCGTTACTTACAACACGCCGTACTTTAAATAGTGACGAAAGTGATTTTAAAGCTGTTCTCGATTTGTGGAACAGAAATATTTCAGCTCTCCGTATGGAGTCAGAGCCACAGAATAATGTTGATTACCTTGGTGAACTTATAAAGGCTGCCAAATCAGCTCATGTTGAAGTGATTATTGATGGTCAATTCCCCGAAGATAATGATGTAAAGCAAATGATAGTTGCTGCTGCAACGGAAGCCTTGACAAATGCAATTCGTCATGCAGATGCTGAAAAACTTTTTATTGAAATTGATTCAACAAAGAAGTATTATATTGCTTGTATAAGCAATGACGGAAAAATACCAAATGCTCCCATTACAGAAGGTGGCGGTTTAGGTTCTTTGCGAAGAAGAATTGAAAAAAATGGTGGAATTATGTCTGTTTCATGGGAACCCGAATTCAGACTTATAATTAAAATCCCTAAAAAGAGTGGTGATATATTATGATAAACGTTCTGATAGTAGAAGATGACCCAATGGCAAGAAAATTACTTGAAATCTTCGTAAGTGAAAGTGAAAAATATTCCATTGTTCATACTATTGAAAGTGCAGCAATGGCAGAGATTTATTGTTTTAGAAATAAGATTGACTTAATACTTATGGATGTTTGTACTGCTATGGACGCGAACGGTCTTGAAGCAGCCGAGAAAATCAAAAAATCTTTCCCTAAAATAAAGATTATCATAATAACAAGTCAGCCTGAATGCAGCTTCCTTGACAGAGCAAGAAGCATTGGTGTTGATAGCTTTTGGTATAAAGAGTCTTCTGCCGAAAACATTCTGGCTGTTATGGATAAAACTATGGCAGGTGAGTCTGTTTATCCTGACACAACACCGGAACTTAGATTAGGCAATGCAATGAGCGTGGACTTAACTGACAAGGAACTTGAAGTTCTTCGAGAATTGACAGGTGGTGAACCTGATGCTGTTATTGCAGAAAAGTTACATATGTCCTTGCGAACAGTCAAGGCTCATATTCAGAATATGAGAGATAAAACAGGCTTCAGAAACAGGACAGAACTTGCTGTTCGAGCAAGAGAATGTGGGCTTGTAATTAATGACCATAAACCTGAATAATGAAAATGGCAGTACGAGTTGTACTGTCATTTTTTTGCACTAAAGTACAATGTAATTATAATTTTTTCTTTTTATAATATAATTGATGAATTATATTGGAGGTAATACCATGGGATTATTTGATACATTAAAAAGACAGGCAGAACAAGCTGTACGTTCTGCAACAGCACAGGCTGGACAGAATATTTCGCAAGGTGTGAAAAATGCAGTTGCCAATGCAGGTAATAAAACTTATACAGTCACACTTTCACAATTGCCTGTAAACCTTGCACAGTTACAGAGTATGCCTGAAAGTGACTTAATGTCACCTGAAAAAACAGCAGCACTTGTAATTGCTGCATTGTGTATTTATCCTATTGATAAAGAAGCTTCTTGTGAAATGCTCAATTTCTTACACGGACCAAAGGGGTTAAGTGGTTATGACAGACAGTTCTTGGCAGACCGTTTCCGTGATAAAGACTACGTTCCAAGGTCATATTTTAATGGTGCAACACCGGAAAATAACTATGAGCCAACAGAACCATTCACACTAACATTTTTTGAAAATCCATACAGCCGTGATAACTTCAATGAAGGCTATCTCACATTACATATTAAGTCAAACGGTGCTGATTCTGCACGTCAGATAAGACTTCGCACAAAGCCATCAACAGGTCAGTGGTTCCTTTGGGAACAGTTCTTACTTTCAGATGTTAGAGTGCCTGTAAGTGCCGACCCTTGGGCATAAATAATGAGTAATTAATGAATAAAGTCGATTATTATCAATCGGCTTTATTTTTTGCACTAAAGTACAATGTAATTTAAAGGAATTGAAGATATAATTATCGTTGTATAAGTATAACTATGTGCTTTTATACAAAAAGTCCATAAGAGAAAGAAGGTGAGCGAATGAGAAAAATTCCCGATGAATTTCAGCGGGATGATGTGAATGGCGAGCATTTAATCAATGATGAATTTTCTTTTCTGAATGAAACAGAAGAATATGATGAACGTTTCTTTCATAGGGACGAGTATAACCGTGATTGTTACATAGGACTGAGCAATAAAGAATTTGATGAAATGTCAAACGAAGCAGAGTCGGTTGTTAAAAATTTCAGACCTAAGCCATCAATTTTTGTCAAAGCTTTTGACAGTCTGCGTACTTTGGCATTCGTTTTGGCTCTTGGTACAGTTGTATTGGCTGGTCCAATTATAGATGGCGATATCCCTTTGCTTGATAATCAGAATGAGCATCAGGAGGATGATGTTCCTGTTGTATCTGTTGACCATAGTCATATCGCTTCTGATAATTGGGACATTATCTCTGAATCAACTTGCTCAACTTCTGGCAAAAAGGTGCTTTTATGTGCTGAATGTAATGAAGTAATGTACACAGAAACTATACCTGTTACGGAACATGTTTCAGGTAATTGGATTACAGAAAAACAAGCAAATTGCTCTGAAAAAGGTATAGAATCTAAATTCTGTACTTTCTGTAATGAAAAACTTGAGTCAAGAGAAACTCCACTTGGAACTCATATTTCAAGTAATATGATTACAGATGTGGACAGCACTTGTACAAAAATCGGCTCAGGACATAAAGAATGTGTAATATGTAAAACAGTATTAGAAAATGGTTCAATATCGTTAAAGGAACACAAAGAACTTGTTGTTGACGGAAAATCTGCTACTTGTAGCGAAAACGGATATACCGAGTCAAGCAAATGTTCCGAATGTAACAAAACATTAAAGGAAAGACAAGAGATTCCTGCAACAAATCAGCATTCAACTATAACAGTTAATGGTGTTGATGCTACTTGTACTGAATCTGGTTACACAAGTTCAAGTTATTGTTCTGATTGTAATAAGGTACTGGCAGAAAAAACGCAAATCCCTGCAACAGGACACAAAGAAATTACAACAGCAGGTAAAGAACCAACTTGTACAGAGTCAGGCTATACTGAATCAAGTAAGTGTTCAGAATGTGGTGAACAGATTAAGTCAAGCACCACAATCCCAGCAACAGGACACAAAGAAGTTATAACAGCAGGTAAAGAACCAACTTGTACAGAATCAGGCTATACTGAATCAAGTAAGTGTTCAGGGTGTGGTGAGCAGATTAAGTCAAGCACCACAACCCCAGCAACAGGACACAAAGAAGTTATAACAGCAGGTAAAGAACCAACTTGTACAGAATCAGGCTATACTGAATCAAGTAAGTGTTCAGAATGTGGTGAGCAGATTAAGTCAAGCACCACAATCCCAGCAACTGGTCATAGTGTAGTCGTTACTGAAGGCAAAGAACCTACATGTACTGAAGATGGTTATGCCGAGTTAGGATACTGTTCAGAGTGTGGTGAAACAATTACTGAATCAACAGTAATTCCTGCAACAGGTCATATAGAAGTTGTAATCGAAGGTAAAGATGCAACCTGTACAGATGATGGATACACAGAGTCAAAATATTGTTCTGTTTGTGACGAAACTATTGCTGAATCAGAAACAGTTTCAGCAACAGGACATACAGAGATTGTCATCGAAGGCAAAGAGTCAACGTGTACGGAAGATGGTTTGACCGAAGGTAGTATTTGTGAAACTTGTGGTGAAACAATCGTTGAACAAGAAACAATTTTAGCAACGGGACACATTAACATAGTTAAAGAAGTTGGTGTTCAACCTACTTGTTTGGAAGATGGTTACTCCGATTATGCGTACTGTACGGATTGTGGAACAGAAACTGTTGCTAAAGATATTCTTCCAGCAACAGGTCATACAGAAATCATTGTTATTGAAGGACAAGCACCAACTTGTACAGAAGATGGTTACACAGAATCACAGACTTGTGGTATGTGTGGTGAAGCTATTCTTGAATCAGAAGTAATTCCTGCAACAGGTCACAACGAAGTGACAACCGAAGGAAAAGATGCAACCTGTACAGATGATGGGTACACAGCAAGTGTACAGTGTGAAATTTGTGGCGAATGGATAGTTCAGGAAATGATTATCCCAGCAAAAGGACATACGGAAGTGGCTATCGAAGGAAAAGAATCTACATGTACAGAAGACGGTTTGACCGAAGGTAGTCAATGTGAAACTTGTGGTGAAATAATCGTAGCACAGGAAACAATTCCAACTTATGGTCACGGTGAGCCTGTTCTTGTTGAAAGTAAAGAAGCGACATGTACAGAAGATGGTTACACAGAATCATATATTTGTGGAGTTTGTAACGAAGTCCTTGTTGAATCTGAAATTATTCCTGCAACAGGACATAGTGAAGATTTATCATACATCGAGGGCAGAGAGCCAACCTGTACTGAAGATGGATTCACAGAAGAAGGATACTGTACATTCTGTAATGAAATCATAGTGTCATCGGAGGTTATTCCGGCGACAGGTCACACAGAAATAATTGTCATTGAAGGCCAAGCACCAACTTGTACCCAAGACGGTTTCACAGAATCCGAAACATGCGGAATGTGTGGAGAAACACTCGTTGAATCAGAAACAATTTCAGCAACAGGTCATAACGAAGTAACTGCAGAAGGCTACGAAGCAACCTGTACAGATGAAGGACTTTCAACAGGTGTATATTGTGATGATTGTGGTGAGTGGATTGTTCAGCAAATTATAATCGAACCAACAGGTCACAATTGGGTTCAGAAACCTGATATGCCTTATGAAGAGTATGAATGTGAACACTGTGGTGAAACACCACGAACCCCGTATTAACGACAAAAGTCTGAAAGGAAGTAATATTTATGAACAAAAAAACAGAAAAAAACGGTGTAGGAGTATTTGTGCTTTTACTCGTGCTCTTAGCTGTGATTATAGGACTGTTTAACATTTCTAGATTAACTTTTGTTCCTGAGAACATAAAAGAAACAGTTAATGGATTTGTAGAAAAGTTCTTTTCTAATTCAGTAGTTGCAAGCATTACTGCTGAAGCAGTAGGAGCAGCGGTGTTAACAATCCTTGCAACTTTTGTCATTGCGGGAATTGTAAAATTTATTGTGAGTAAAATCAAATACAAAAAGCATCGTGCAGAAACATTACATCAGCTTGTGGGTAAATTTCTTGTTTATGGAATTTATATTCTCGGAATTATTATTGCATTGGGTTGCCTTGGCGTAAATACAACTGCAATTCTTGTTTCAGCAGGTGTTCTCGGAATTATTGTAGGCTTTGGTGCACAGTCACTTATCGAAGATGTGATTACAGGTCTTTTCATCATTCTTGAAGGTGAATTCGGGATTGGTGATATTATCACAATTGATGGATTCCGTGGTGAAGTAAAATCAATTGGTTTGCGTACAGTAAGCATTGAAGACCTTGGTGGTAATGTGCGTATTATCAACAATAGCGAAATCAGTTCGCTTGTTAACCTTTCTGATAATACATCAGTGGCAGTTGTTAATGTGCCTGTAAGCTACGAGGATTCGCTTGAAGTTGCAGAAGGTGCAGTAAAAGAAGCATTATCTGAACTCCCATTTGAATATCCAAAAATATTCAAGGAAGCACCTGTTTACAGAGGTGTGGATGTTCTCGCAGAAACACATATTGAACTTATGGTTGTTGCTAATGTTGCTGAAGAAAACATTTATGACGCACGCAGAATTATGCAACGTGAAATTAAAGTTTCTTGCGAAAAGGCAAAACTCTCAACACCTTGTAAAGAGTAATCTCTTATCTCACCATAATTGAATAATTGAAAAAAGCGTTGCAAAAGGGGAGTGACATTCCCAAATGCTACGCTTGTGCTTTTTATATGGCTATTCTGCTTGGTTTTTAACGGTAAAACAACGATACCACTACTGGCACAAATTGTATCAATAGTGGTATCTGATTTGGCATTGACTACGCTATTTGATACAATTCGTCGTTTTTATGAGTAGCGTTGCACTTTAAAAATTATTTACTTCGTTTTTTTAGAATGCGAATCGTGTAGGCAATTATGTATGCAACACCAGTTGACAAGAGTATCAACAATACACATACAGCAGCTTTAGTTGTTCTTGAAGTTAATGCATTCGAGTTAGTGGCATTGTTTGTATTAGCATTATCTTTGGTAATATCTTCGTTACTAACATCTTCTCCGCTAATGTATTCATTACTATCATTCTCTTTGCCAGTATCTTCATTATTAGCATTACCTTGGTTATTGGTATTACCTTGGTTGTTGGTATTTCCCTGGTTATTAGCATTACCTTGGTTATTGGTATTACCCTGGTTATTAGCATTACCTTGGTTATTGGTATTACCCTGGTTATTAGCATTACCCTGGTT
>JAZOWH010000031.1:0-10230 GCA_045659165.1 Candidatus Fimenecus sp.
CGTGATGGTCACGAAATCCCATTCGAAACCTTCCTTGGTTTCCATGGTGACAAGGCTCCCGATATCGACCTTAACTTTTCAGGTGATTATCAGGGTAATGCCCATAGATATACAGAAGAGCTTTTCGGTCGTGACCATGTGCTCAAAGGGGGTACTATCGCAACTGTTGCTGATAAAACTGCTTATGGTTATGTTAAAAAATATCTTGAAGAACGAGGCAAAGTCGTAACTCGTGCAGAAGAAGACCGACTTACAAAGGGTTGTACGGGAATCAAGCGTACAACAGGTCAGCATCCCGGTGGTATGGTTGTTGTGCCTAATGAATTTGATGTTTACGATTTCACAGCAGTTCAATTCCCTGCTAACGATACAACATCAGATATGGAAACAACTCACTTCGACTTCCATTTCTTACATGATACAATTCTTAAACTTGATATTCTCGGCCATGATGTGCCGACCCTTTATAAGCATCTTGAAGATATGACAGGAATTCCCGTTATGGATGTTGATGTCTGTGACCCGAAGATTGTAAGTCTTTGTACAAGCCCTGAGGCATTGGGACTTACACCTGACGATATCGGTGTACAGACAGGTACACTTTCCATTCCTGAAATGGGTACGGACTTTGTTCGTGGTATGCTTATGGAAGCACAACCTAAATGCTTCTCTGACCTTTTGCAGATTTCAGGTCTTTCACACGGTACTGACGTTTGGCTTGGTAATGCGCAGGAACTCATCAAGGATGGTATTTGTACAATTTCTGATGTTATCGGTACTCGTGACAGTATCATGACTTACCTTATGCATAAGGGACTTGATTCAGGTCTTGCATTTAATATTATGGAAAAAACCCGTAAGGGTATCGTTGCAAAGTTCGGTTTCCCTGAGGGTGCTGAAGAAGCAATGAGAGAATGTAATGTTCCTGAATGGTATATGGAATCTTGTCGTAAAATCAAGTACATGTTCCCTAAGGCTCACGCTGCAGCTTATGTTATTGCTGCTCTTCGTCTTGGTTGGTACAAGATTTATAAACCTACGGAATACTATACAGCATTCCTTACTGTTCGTGGTGGTGACCTTGATGCAGTTACTGTGTGTCAGGGCAGAGATGCAGTTAAGAGAAAAATGGTTGAGCTTCACGGACCTCTTAATGCAGAGCCAAAGGACAGAAAACCAATGACAACCAAAGAAAAAGACCAGTTTACTGCACTTCAGGTTGTTAATGAGATGATGGCAAGAGGTGTTGAACTGCTTCCTGTTGATATTTATAAATCCCGTGCGAGTGTTTACTACATAGAAGATGGGAAAATCAGAATGCCATTCTCTGCATTGTCAGGTGTTGGTGAAAAGGCTGCTTATGAAATTGTGAGAAGAAGAGAAGAAAGTGACGGCACTTTTGTTTCTATCGATGATTTCCAAGTAAAAACAGGCGCTTCAAGTGCTGTTGTTACTGCTTTGCGTGAAATCGGTGCATTTGCTGATTTACCAGAAACTGCCCAAATCTCCTTCTTTGGATTTTAATATATTTGTGTATTATTATGGTTGACTTTGATGCTTTATTATGTTAGCATAGTAGCACACTAAAGTGAAAACAATAAAAAGGACTTATTTCTAATGAAAAATTATTCTAAAATTACTCCTGAGGGAACAAAAGACTATCTTGCAACGGAAAGCAGTGCTCTTCGTTGTGCAGAAAAAAGACTTTCCTCTGTTTTTAAATCAAAGGGTTATGAAAAGGTTATGACACCTACTATTGAATTTTTCGATGTTTTTAATCGTGAAAGTTCAGGTTATAATCCGGAAGACTTGTACAGCTTAACTGATTCATATGGAAGACTTTTAGTTCTTCGCCCTGATTCAACTCTTCCTATTGCAAGACTTGTTTCAACCCGTTTTCAGAATGCTCGTCTTCCACTTCGTCTTTATTATAATCAGAATGTTTTTGTAAGACAGAAAAATCTTACAGGCAGAAATGATGAAGCAACACAGAGTGGTATTGAGCTTATGGGCGCTTATGGACTTCGTGCAGATTTGGAAGTTATAACAACTGCTGTTGAGGCTATTGAAAATTGTACTTCTGCAGATTTCAAGCTTGAAATTGGTCACGCAGGATTCTTTAAAGAGCTTTGCAAAAAACTCAATGTAAGTGATGAAATCGTAAGCTCAATTTATGACTGTGTTGAAAGCAGAAACTTCGTTTCTCTTCACAATATTCTTGATAAAATCGGTAAAAATGATGTAACAGATTGCATCCGTAATCTTCCAAGATTGTTTGGTGGTGCAGAAGTTATAGAAAAAGCTAAACAGATTGATTTAGGTGAAGAAGGTCAAAAGAGCCTTGATTATCTTAAAGAGCTCTATGTGCTTTTGTGTGAAGCAGGACTTTCAGACAAAATTGTTATTGATTTAAGTCTTGTTAACCGTACAAATTACTATACAGGTATTATCTTTAAGGGCTATCTTCAGGGTAGTGGTATTTCAGTGGTTTCAGGTGGTCGTTACGATTGTCTTGGTGCTGAATTCGGCAGAGATATGCCTTCAACAGGCTTTGGTATCGAAACAGGTGCTTTGGCATCCGTTATGCTTTCAAGAAATGAACTTGATGAAGAAAAAGTTCCTGAAATTATTGTTTTTGGTGAAAAAGAGTTTGTTGTTAAGGCCCTGGAGTATTCAAAAAATCTTCGTGCAGAGGGTGTTTACTGTGAAAACAGTACATTTGAAACTTATGAAGAAACAAAGGAATATGCTGTGGCAAAAGGTATTAAAAAGATTTGCATAATCGGAGACAGTGTAAGGGAGGAAACATTATGAGAAAATTAAGAATTGCCCTTACAAAAGGTAGACTTGAAAAGAAAAGTGTTGAGCTTTTCCAGAAAATGGGCATCGATTGTGATGAACTCATAAACAAAGGCAGACGACTTATTCTTACAGCAGGGGACTACGAGGTTGTCCTTGCAAAGGCAGCTGATGTTATTACATATGTTGAGCACGGTGTTTGTGATATCGGTATTGTGGGTAAAGATACTATTGTAGAAAACGGAAAAAGCTTCTATGAAATGACTGACCTTAATCTTGGTAAATGTGATTTCGCACTTGCAACACAAAAGGGTGTTGATTTCTATGACGGATTCAACACAAAACGAATTGCAACAAAATATCCAAACATTACAAAGGCATATTTTGAAGGCAAGGGAATGGATATAAAGATTATTAAAATCGAAGGCTCTGTTGAACTTGCTCCACTTCTTAACCTTGCTGACGGTATTGTGGATATTGTCGAAACAGGTACAACACTCAAGGAAAATGGTCTTGAGGTAAAAGAAAAGATTATGCCTGTTTCTGCTCGTGTAATCGTTAATATGGCGAGTATGAAACTTCGTCGTGAGGAAATTGATAAATTCCTTGAAGAAATTGAAAAGGTTATCCCAAAGGGTGAATGATATGATAAATACAGTTTTTGCAGACGGTAAAGCAGATGAAGCTCTTATCGCACAACTTAAAGAAAGAAGTGGCGAGGTTGACAAGAAGGTTACTCTTGCCGTTACTGACATTCTCGAAAATGTAAAAGCAAATGGTGATAAAGCCGTACTTGAATACACAATCAAGTTTGACGGAAAAGCACCTGAAAAGGCAGAAATTTCAAAAGAAGAAATTGACAAAGCAATCGAAAAGTGCGACCCATTCTTCGTGAAAGCACTTGAAGATGCTGCAGAAAATATCCGTGATTTCCATGCTCGTCAGAAACAGCAGAGTTGGCTCACAACAAAGGAAAACGGTGTTATTATGGGACAGCGTGTGCGTGGACTCGAAAGAGTTGGTATTTATGTACCAGGTGGCACAGCTGCATATCCATCAAGTGTTCTTATGAATGCAATCCCTGCAAAAATCGCAGGGGTTAAGGAAATCGTAATGGTAACTCCACCTGCAAAGGATGGTACACCTAACCCTGATATTCTTGCTGCTGCTAAAATCGCAGGTGTTGACAGAGTGTTCTTAATGGGTGGTGCACAGGCAGTTGCAGCATTGGCTTATGGTACAGAAACTGTTCCAAAGGTTGACAAAATTGTTGGCCCTGGTAATATTTTCGTTGCTACTGCAAAGAAACTTCTCTATGGTACAGTTGACATTGATATGGTTGCAGGACCAAGTGAAATCTTGATTGTTGCCGACGAAACTGCAAATCCTAAATTCCTTGCTGCTGACCTTATGAGTCAGGCTGAACACGATGTTCTGGCATCTGCAATTCTTATTACAACAAGTGAAAAAATTGCAGAAGAAACAAAGAAAGAACTTGCTCGTCAGAGTGCTACACTTTCAAGAAGAGAGATTATTGAAAAATCACTTAAGGATTACAGTGCAATTATTATCTGTGACAACATGGACAAGGCAGTTGACTTTGCAAACAGACTTGCTCCTGAACACCTTGAAATGTGTGTTGAAAACCCACTTGAATATATCGGTAGAATGGATAATGCAGGTAGTGTGTTCCTTGGAAACTATTCACCTGAACCATTGGGTGACTATTTTGCAGGTCCTAACCACGTTCTTCCTACAAGTGGTACTGCAAGATTCTTCTCACCATTGTCAGTTGACAGCTTTATTAAAAAATCAAGTTTTATTTATTATACAGAAGATGCACTTCGCGAGTGCAAAGATAAGGTTGTTTCTCTTGCAGAAACAGAGGGCTTAACAGCTCACGCAAACTCCATTAAAGTCAGATTTGAGGATTAAAGATGTTCCAGCTTAATGATAAAGTAAAAAACTTAACACCATATGAGCCAATCAGCGGTACATATGAAATCCGTCTTGATGCCAATGAATCGTTTCTTACATTCCCTGAAGAAATTGAGAATGAAATGGTACAAGCACTTAAAAATTGCGCACTCAACCGTTACCCTGACCCAAATGCTACAAAGCTTGTAAAGGGTTTTGCCGATTATTTCGGTGTTAACCCTGACTGCGTAACAGCAGGTAACGGCTCTGATGAAATTATTTCAGTTATAATGAATGCATTTTTGCAGAAGGGTGACAAGATTTTAACTCTTGAACCTGATTTCTCAATGTATCGTTTTTATGCTGAAATCGCAGAATGTCAAAGTGTTAAGTATCAGAAAGACGAAAATCTTGATGTAAATGTTGATGATGTAATCGCACTTGCAAAGAAAGAAAATGTACGAATCGTAATTTTCTCAAACCCTTGCAATCCTACATCAAGAATTGTTACAAAGGATGATGTTAGAAAACTCATAAATAGTGTTGATTCACTCGTTGTCCTTGACGAAGCATATATGGATTTCGCAGGTGATGAAAGTCTTTTAGGTGAATTCGAGAATTACGATAATTTCATTATCTTAAAGACTTGTTCAAAGGCACTTGGCTCTGCGGCACTTCGTCTTGGTTTTGCAGTTGCAAACAAGACACTTACAAATGTAATCCGTGCCGTAAAATCACCATATAATGTGAATTCAGTTTCACAGGCTCTTGGTGAAGTCCTTTTCTCACATCCTGATTATATTGATAATTGCATTGAATCAGTTGTGAATTCAAGAAAAGAACTTTATAAGGAATTGCTTGAAATTAAGAGCGATAAAATTGAAAAAATATATGAAACAAACACAAACTTTGTGTTTATGAAAGTAAAAAATGCAAAGAGTGTTTTCGAAAAAATGAAAGATAACAGCATTATCATCCGTAATATGGGTGATTACCTCAGAATTACTGCAGGTACAAAGTACGAGAATGAAAAAATGCTTGAAACTTTCAAAAAAGTGTTGGAGGAAGTATAATGAGAACTGCAACAATTAACAGAAAAACAAAAGAAACAGATATTAATTTGACTCTCTGTCTTGATGGTGGTGAAGTTAAAGTAGATACTGGTGTTGGCTTCTTCGACCATATGCTTACTGCATTCGCAACTCACGCAGGTTATGGACTTACTGTTACTTGCAAGGGTGATATCGAAGTTGATTGTCACCACACTGTTGAGGATATCGGAATTGTACTTGGTCAGGCACTTTTTGAATGCCTTGGGGATAAGTCAAATCTTGTTCGTTATGGCAGTTTCTTTGTACCAATGGATGAGGCACTCGGTTTCTGTGCAGTTGACATCTGCAATCGTGCATACACAGTTTTTGAAGCAAACTTCCCACAGGAAAAATGTGGCGATTTTGATGTGTGTATGTGTGTGGAATTCTTCCGTGCAGTTGCTGACAATGCAAAAATCACAGTTCATCTTCGTGCACCATATGGCGACAATTCTCACCATATTGCGGAAGCAATTTTCAAGGCTTTCGGTCACGCAATGAGCATTGCAACAGAAAAAACAGACAAAACACTTTCAACAAAGGGGACTTTATAATAAATGATTATTTTTCCTGCAATAGATATAAAAGATAAAGAATGTGTCCGTCTTTATAAAGGTGACTTTGCAACAGCAGGTAAGGTTGCTGACAGTTATATGGAAACTGCACTTAATTTCCGTAAAGCAGGTGCAGAATGGATACATATGGTAGATTTAAATGGTGCACTTGATGGTGTAAGAATTAATTCTGACATTTTCCTTGATGTTGCTAAAAATAGCGGACTTAAAGTGGAAGTCGGTGGCGGAATCCGTACTATGAAAGACGTTGATTTTTATATTCAAAACGGAATTGAAAGAGTTATCATCGGCTCTGCTGCACTCAAAAATCCACAGCTTGTCAAAGAAGCCTGTAAAGAATTCGGTGACAGAATTGCAGTTGGAATTGACGCTAAAAACGAAATGGTAGCAACTGAAGGTTGGACAGAAAAAAGTGATACTCATTACATCGACCTTGCAAAGAGAATGGAAGATTTTGGCGTAAAGTATATTATCTTTACAGATATTGACTGCGATGGTATGCTTTCAGGTCCGAATCTTGAACAGTTAGTAAAGCTTAATGAAGCAGTTTCTTGTAATATTACTGCAAGTGGTGGAATTAAAGACATTTCTAACATCATTGACCTTAAAAAGGCAGATATGTACGGTGCTATCTGTGGCAGAAGTATTTACAGTGGCACTTTAAATCTTGTAGATGCAATCAAGGAGGCAAAATAATGAACCTTGATAAATATTTTGTGAAATCAGATTTGATTCCTGCAATTGTTCAGGAAGAAAGCACAGGAGAAATCCTTATGCTTGCGTATATGAATAAGGAATCAATGGCAAAAACTCTTGAAACTGGTTACACATGGTTCTGGAGCCGTTCACGACAAGAACTCTGGAACAAAGGTGCAACATCAGGTCATTTACAGAAAGTTGTTTCAATTCACGGTGACTGTGATGATGACACATTACTTGTAAAAGTAGAACAGACAGGTCCTGCTTGTCATACAGGCAGTAAATCTTGTTTCTTCAATAAAATTAAATGAGGCGTAAATAATGTACGATACATTAGTAAATCTTTACGAAACAATACTTGTAAAAAAAGTAAATCAGCAGGAAGGCTCATACACTTGCTATCTTTTTGAAAAGGGACTTGATAAAATCCTTAAAAAGGTTGGCGAAGAGTGTTCTGAAACAATTATTGCTGCTAAAAACGGAAATAAGGAAGAAACTGTTGGTGAAATCAGTGACCTTATTTTCCACCTTTTTGTTATGATGGCAAATGAGGGAATTGCTGTGGAAGATGTTATGGCAGAACTTGATAAGAGAAGCAATAAAACTGGAAATCTTAAAGTGTTTCATCAGGTAGATAAAAACACATAAGGAGAAATCGATATGGAAATTTTGTGGGGAATATTAGGAGTTTTAGGTCTTTTTATTGTAATAACACTTATTCGTGCAATTTTCTTTAAAGAGAAGAAGATTGATACGGGAAAACTTTCTCCTGAAATGATTGATATGGAAAAGTACTGTCGTGATTTAAGTGATGCAATTAAAATCAAGACAATCTCAAATTATGACAGAGAGCTTGTTGATTGGGCAGAATTCGACAAGTTCCATGAATTTCTTGAAGAGCGTTTCCCATTAGTACATAAAACAATGACAAAAACAAAGGTTGCAGATGCAAGCCTTGTTTACAAATGGGAAGGTAGCGACCCAAATCTTGATGGTATTGCAATGCTTGCTCATCAGGACGTTGTACCTATAACAGCAGGTACTGAGCAGGATTGGGAACATGAACCATTCAGCGGTTATAATGATGGTGAGTTTATCTGGGGCAGAGGTGCTATGGATATGAAAAACCACCTTATTGCCGTTATGGAATGTATGGAAGAACTTATCAACGAAGGCTTCCAGCCAAAACGAACAGTATATATCTGTCTTGGTCATAATGAAGAAGTTGTTGCAGCTCCTGATAACGGGGCAAAGCAGATTGCAGCATATCTTAAAGAACAAGGTGTTCACCTTGAAGCAGTCCTTGATGAAGGTGGAGCAATTCTTCCTGTAAAACTTGGCAAACTTCTCGACATTAACCTTACAGGTGTTGGTATTGCTGAAAAGGGTAGTGTTAACTATAAAGTCAGCGTAAATGCAAAGGGTGGTCATTCATCACAGCCACCAAAACATACTGCTGTCGGCAAACTTGCTGATGTTATCAAGGATATTGAAAATCATCAGTTCAAGGCAACAATGCCTGATTACCTTAAACAGCTTATTAAGAGAGTTGGTATGAATGCAGGCTATCCATTAAGAGTAGTTCTTGTGAATGCTCCTATTTTACAGCCTGTTATTCTTGCGATTGCAAAGAAAATTCCTGCAGCAGCATCTCTTATCCGTACTTGTACTGCAGTAGCAATGGCAGAGGGTAGCCCACAGTTTAACGTTCTTCCACAGAAGGCATCAGTTACTGTTAACTTCCGTACAATGCCTGGTGTTTCAATCGCAGATGTTGAAAAGCACATTCGCAAGAGCGTAAAAAATAAGGATATTGATGTTGAGTTTCTTGTTGGTAAGGAATCTTCACAGGTTTCTCCAACAGATTCAAAAGCTTTCCAGACAATCAAGGAATTAGCAGAAGCACAAAACAGCAAGAATCTTGTTACACCATTCCTTGTAATGGGTGGCACAGATGCTTATAACTATGAGCCTGTATGTGAAAATATTTATCGTTTTGCACCATTCGTTGCAGACACAAAACTTCTTCTCTGCACTCACGGTACAAACGAAAGAATTCCAATTGCTTGTTGTGAAGATGCTATTGCATTCTTCAAGAGATATGTTCGTAAAATGACACAAGAATAAGAAAAGGACTGTCTAAATAAGCGCAGAACAAAAGAGGATGTGGCAAAAAACACATCCTCTTTTTTAAGCTTTTTTTGTTGCTCGGAGTATCTAATATACGCCTTCGCATCAAAAAAAGACTTTCTGCATCTTATTTAGACAGCCCTTTTAATTTTATTGAGAAATTATTTTTTATGCAACTTTGGTTGACTTTTGGTTAAATATAATCTATACTGTATATGAATATTTTATACTGGAGTAGTTTGATGTTGATTAAATTTTCAGCACCTTGCCTTTTAGGTTTAGAAGGTTTGGTTGCACAAGAATTACGTGATATGGGCGCCTTGAACGTTGAGGCTAATAATGGTAGAGTTGATTTTGAGGGTGACGAGAATATTCTTGCTCGTGCTAACATATGCTCTCGATACAGCGAAAGAATTTTAATCCGTCTTGGTGAATTCAAAGCAGTAACATTCGAACAACTTTTTCAAGGTGTAAAAAAACTCCCTTGGGAAGAGTGGATTGGAAAGATGGATGCATTCCCTGTTAAGGGTTATTCACTCAATTCAAAGCTCTTTTCAGTAAGTGACTGTCAGGCAATTATTAAAAAGGCAGTTGTTGAAAGACTTAAAGAAAAGTATAAAATTTCATGGTTTGACGAAACAGGACCTTTGCATCAGATTCAGTTTTCAATTATGAAAGATATTGTAACTGTGTTTATTGATACATCAGGTGTAGGTCTTCATAAGCGTGGATACAGACCTGTTTCAAACTCAGCACCGATTAAGGAAACTCTTGCTGCTGCTATGGCAGAGCTTGCAAGACTTCGTCATTATCATACACTTTATGATGTGACTTGTGGCTCAGGTACAATTCTTATTGAGGGTGCTATGAAAGCACTCAATATTGCACCGGGACTTAAACGTGCATTTATCTCTGAGAGATTTGAAAATATAGATTCATCCGTATGGCAGGAAGAAAGGATGCGAGCAACAGACGCTGTAATTCAGGATGCTGACCTTATGGCTTATGGCTCTGATATT
>JAZOWH010000032.1:0-8620 GCA_045659165.1 Candidatus Fimenecus sp.
AACTTAACAAGGTCCTGTGCAATTACTTTTGAATATACATCTTCTTCCTGGAACTGAGCTTTATTTTTGATTTCTGCACCAAATCCAAGTCCAGAATTACCTGCACGTTTTTCAACAATCTTTTCGATACCGTCAAAAGCACCTCCACAAATAAAGAGGATGTTTGAAGTATCTATCTGAATAAATTCCTGCTGTGGATGTTTTCTTCCACCCTGTGGAGGAACATTAGAAACAGTACCTTCAAGAATTTTAAGAAGAGCCTGTTGAACACCTTCACCACTTACGTCACGAGTAAAAGAAGGATTTTCACTCTTTCTTGCAATTTTGTCGATTTCATCAACATAGATAATTCCACATTCAGCCTTTTCAATATCAAAATCAGCAGCTTGAATAAGTCTTAAAAGAATATTTTCAACGTCTTCGCCCACATATCCAGCCTCAGTAAGAGTTGTTGCATCTGCAATTGCAAATGGAACATCAATAATTTTGGCAAGTGTCTGTGCAAGTACAGTTTTACCAACACCTGTAGGTCCTAAAAGAACAACATTACTTTTCTGAATTTCAACACCACTGTCATCACAATTGTAGATTCGTTTATAATGATTATAAACAGCTACACTCAAGGCTTTTTTAGCTTCATCCTGACCAACAACATATTCGTCAAGTTTAGCCTTGATTTCCTGTGGCTTTGGAAGAACTTTTTCTTCAAGTTTAACTTTTTTACCCGGATTATGGCGTGTCATATTACCGTTTTCATCGATAATACCCATGCAAAGTTCAATACATTCATCACAAATGTAGACACCTGGTCCGGCAATAAGTTTATCAACCTGTTCCTGTGTTTTACCACAAAAGGAACATCTGACATTTCTTTCTTTATCGTTATCTCTTGCCATAAGAACTCCTATTATCTCTTATAGAAAACTTTATCTACAATACCGTAATCCATTGCTTCCTGTGCTGAAAGCCAGTTATCACGCTCAGTGTCAATCGCAATCTGTTCAACAGGTTTACCTGTATTTTCAGCAAGAATTTTATTAAGCTTATCTCTTGTTCTAAGAATATGCTCCGCAGCAATCTTAATATCAGTTGCCTGACCTTGAGCACCACCCAATGGCTGGTGAATCATAATTTCACTGTTTGGAAGAGCAAATCTCTTGCCCTTTGCACCTGATGAGAGCAAAAAAGCACCCATACTTGCAGCCATACCCATACAAATTGTAGAAACATCACACTTGATGTACTGCATTGTATCGTAAATTGCAAGTCCTGCAGATACAGAGCCGCCTGGGCTATTGATATAAAGGCTTATATCTTTTTCGCTATCCTGTCGCTCAAGATAAAGTAATCGTGCCACTACTAAAGATGCAGTTGCATCATTAACCTCATCTGACAAAACGATAGTTCTGTCGTTTAAAAGTCTTGAAAAAATATCGTACTGTCTTTCCCCTCTGTTTGTTTGTTCAACAACATATGGTACAAGTGCCATAATATAACCTCCGTTCAATATCTTTTAAAAGTATTAAAGAATTGTCCTTATAGTATGGGACAATTCTTCAATACCTAAACAATAATTTTATTCAGCGTCTGCTGCTTTCTTTGTTGTTTTCTTTGCTGCTGGTTTCTTTGCAGGAGCTTTTTCTTCTCCGTCTTTCTTTTCAGCTGCTTTCTTTGTTGCTTTTTCGTCTGTTATCTTTGCATTATCCTTAACAAACTGAACTGCTTTATTAGCCTTAACCTGAGCTGTAAGTGAATCAGCAGGAATTGCCTTCTTAACTGTTTCAACATCCATATTATATGACTTTGCAACAGTTTCATATTCTGCATTGATTTCATCTTCAGTAGCTTCGATACCTTCAGCTTTGATGATTGCTTCAATAGCAAGGTTGTACTTAACGTTTTCAGCAGCAGTATCTTTGTTACCTTCTCTGAATTTTTCCATATCCATACCTGTGTATGAAAGATATGTGTTAAGATCAAGACCCTGTGACTGAAGTCTGTAATTGAAGTTGTTAACAATATTATCAACTTCTTCTTCAACCATAGCATTAGGAACATCAACTTCAATGCCCTTAACTACTTGTTCAAGAAGGTCATTGATTACTTTATTATCTGCATCTGCTTTCTTTGCATCTTCAAGCTGTGCCTTTACACTCTTCTTAAGTTCATCAAGAGTATCAAATTCACTAACATCCTTAGCAAATTCATCATCAAGTGCAGGAAGTTCCTTAACCTTGATTTCATGGAGCTTAATCTTGAAAACAGCATCCTTTGATGCAAGTTCTGGCTGATACTCTGCTGGGAAAGTAACATTTACATCAAATTCTTCACCGATTTTGTGACCGATAATCTGGTCTTCAAAACCTGGAATGAATGAACCACTACCAATTACAAGTTCATATTTTTCTGCTTTACCGCCATCAAAAGCAACGCCATCAACGAAACCTTCGAAGTCAATAACAGCTGTATCGTTCTTCTTAACAGCTCTCTTTTCAACGCTTACCATTCTTGAGTTCTGTTCCTGCATCTTAGCAAGTTCTGCCTTAACTTCATCAGCAGCTACTTTACAAGCAGGTCTTGTTGCTTTAAGGCCTTTATATTCGCCAAGTTTAACTTCTGGTTTAACAGCAACCTTAAGTTTTAATACAACTCCATCTTTACCAATTTCAGGTACTTCAAGGTCGTATGGTGAACCAACAACTTCAAGTTTTGATTCAAGGATTGCTTCGTTAACTGCTTCTGGATAAACGAGTTCAAGTGCATCCTCATAGAATACACCTTCGCCATACATCTTTTCGATGAAAGCTCTTGGTGCCTTACCTTTTCTGAAACCTTTGATTGTGATGTCTTTTCTCTGTTTGAGATATGCCTTCTGAATAGCAGCCTCAAATTTTTCACCATCAATTGTGATTTCAAGTTCGTAGACATTCTTTTCTACATTGTTTGTTGACTTTAACATTAAATATTCCTCCTGAATATCATTGTTTACTGCATATATCACCGCAATATTCACGATATTATATCACAAATATTTTTTAATTACAACATTTTCCAGAAGTTTTTTTCGTATTTCACTGAAAAAATGCTGATTTTAGCAAAAATTATTATTTAGAAATGAACAAAGGGCAAAAATCAAGATAATCGGCAGAAATAAGACGGAAGTAAATCCCATCCTTTTCGCCATTCATTGCACCTTTTATTGCACCGCCATGAAGATGACCATAATAACATTTTGAAATATTATTTTCTTTAAGTACATTCATAATAGGCTCACAATCACGCAACATATTTGTAGGTGGATAATGAAGAAACACTACAACTTCTTCGCCTAATTTCTTTGCTTCATCAATTGAGCGCTGAAGTCTTGCACATTCACGAGCCATCACTTTGTCTACATTTTCACTTTCTGCATCATAAAACCACCCACGAGTGCCAGCAACTACTATATCACCTATTTTGTATGCATTGTTATGCAGAAATTTTATAGAATCAAATCCTTTTTCCTTGCAGAATTTTTCCATTTTTGTTATGGTATTCCACCAATAGTCATGATTACCTTTTGAGATAATCTTAGTACCTTTTAAATTATGAAGAAATTGGAAATCTTTTTCTGCTTCTTCAAGACTCATAGCCCAAGAAATGTCACCATTTATAATTACTGTGTCATCATCTTCTATAAGTTTTTGCCAATTGTTTTCCAGTCTTTGGGCATAGTCATCCCAGCCCTTGAAAATATCCATGGGCTTATCAACAGAAAACGATAAATGAGTATCACCGATTGCATAAACAGACATAAAGAATTTTCTCCTATGAATAATTATAACTGTCCTTCAAAAAATAAAACTGAAAGGAGGAATATAAAATGGATAAGAATAAGAACATTACTTGTGACGCTTGTCATTGCACATTCAATGACGGTCATATGAATTGCACAGCAGACGGAATTAAGGTTGGTACACACAGCGCTTGTTCTTGCGACGACACAAGATGTGCAACTTTCAAATTAAAGATGACTGACGTAGAATAAAAATTAATTAAAATGCGGAAACCTGAAAACAAGTCAGGCTTCCGCAATGTTTTATTTTAGATACCTAACATATCAAATACAACCTGTTTCATATCTTCTTTCTTGCTTACACCTGTAAAACGAGGTTCTTTACCTTTAAGTGTTGCAAGCTGCTGTGGTACTGGTTCATTTGATTTTTCAAAGAGTTCATTAACCATATCAAACTCATTATCAGCTTTAATTTCATCTGTGATAGCTGCAAGAACACTTGCAGAGAATTTGTATGGGTTAGCTGTTGAAGCAATAACAGTTGGTGTTGTATCACCTGTATTTTCTACATAATCATCATATACTTTAACTGCAACTGCAGTATGAGTATCACAAAGATAATTCTTTTCATTGAACACCTTACCGATTGTAGCCTTAGTCTGTGTATCATCACAGCATCCTGCTGCAAACAATGACTTAACCTTATCAGCAACCTCTGCTGAAACAGTATATTTACCATCATTATTAAGAGATGCCATCCATTCTGCTACCTGAGCATCATCTTCACCGCAAAGATGGAAAAGAAGTCTTTCAAGGTTACTTGAAATAAGAATATCCATTGATGGTGATGTTGTGCAATAGAAATCTCTGTTCTTATCATATGTACCACTTGTAAGGAAATCTGTAAGAACATTATTTGCATTTGAAGCACAGATAAGTGTCTTTACAGGCACACCCATTCTCTTTGCATAATAAGCTGCAAGAATATTACCGAAGTTACCTGTTGGTACAACAACATTCATTTCTTCACCGTTATTGAGTTCACCATTTTCAATCATATCGCAATATGCTGATACATAGTAAACAATCTGTGGTACAAGACGACCCCAGTTGATTGAGTTAGCTGAAGAAAATGCAAGTCCGTTTTCCTTGAATTTCTTTTCAATATCTTTATCTGTGAAAATCTTTTTAACACCTGACTGTGCATCGTCAAAGTTGCCTTCAATAGCACAAACGCTTACGTTAGAGCCTTCCTGAGTTGTCATCTGAAGTTTCTGCATTGGGCTTACACCATCAACAGGATAGAATACAAGGATTTTTGTATTAGGAACATCAGCAAAACCTTCGAGTGCAGCCTTACCTGTATCACCTGATGTTGCAACAAGAATAACAATTTCAGTATCTTTAACTGTTTTACCTGCAGAAACAGTAAGAAGATATGGAAGAAGCTGAAGAGCCATGTCCTTAAATGCACAAGTTGGACCTCTCCAGAGTTCAAGCACATTTGCTTTGTCAGATAATTTATACAAAGGTGCAACCTTATCTGAACTAAATTTTCCTGCTTTATATGCGCCTTCAACACACATTGCAAGTTCGTCATCTGTGAAATCTGTAAGATAAAGACGAAGAACTTCCTTTGCTCTTTCTATGTATGACATAGGAACAAGTTTTTCGATAAAATCTTTAGAAATTGCAGGAATTTCTGTTGGAACAAAAAGTCCACCCTCTGATGAAATTCCTTTTGCGATAGCTTCAGCCGCTGTTACACGAACTGATTTATCTCTTGTACTTGTATAAAACATTTAAAACACTTCCTTTTCGTGTGGTATTTTATCATATTATAATTTGTTTTTCAACCCAATTTTTTATTGTCCCGTTGAATCAAATGCATCTTCAATATGGTTGATTCTTACAGGCTCTTCATCCTTAAAATATACTTCAATAATATCAAAACGAGGTTGTTTTGTTATTTTAGTGCCTTTTAAGTACATCTGTGATGCAGCAATTATTTTATTTCTTTTAGAAAAATCAACCGCATCAGCGGGAGAATAAAGCATATTTTCACTTCTTGTTTTAACTTCAACAAAACAAATATGCTTTCTATCCTCTGCCACAAGGTCAATTTCACCTAAACGACAATTAAAATGAGCTGTAATAAGTTCGTAGCCATGATAGCGGAGATATCTTGATGCCAATATTTCTCCATAAGCTCCTAACAAATGCTTATCCATTACTTTTCACCATAAAACTTTTTTAGAAATGAAAGTCTATGTATAGGTGATGGACCAAATTCCGTTAACATTTCGTAATGGAGTTTTGTTCCATATCCTTTATGTTTCTCAAACTGATATTGTGGATATTCTTTTGATTTTTCAAGCATAAATCTATCTCGACCTACTTTGGCAAGGATTGATGCTGCCGCAATCGACATACTTTTCGCATCACCTTTCACAACAGTTTCTTCCATAACCATTGGAATCTTAGGATACTGATTGCCATCAATCAAAGCATAATCAGGTTTAATGTTCAACCCTTCAACAGCTCTGTGCATAGCAAGAAATGTCGCATTAAGAATATTGATTTCATCAATTTCTTTTTCCGTTGCAATTCCAATAGAATAAGCAATCGCTTTTTCGCAAATCACATCAAAAAGTTGCTCTCTTTTTTTCTCGCTGATTTTTTTTGAATCGTTAAGACCTTCAATTTCAAGACCTAATGGAAGAATAACTGCAGCAGCATAAACTGGTCCTGCTAAAGGTCCACGACCAGCCTCATCAATTCCACAAATTGTCTTATACCCTGCTCTAAGAGCATTTTCTTCATATAAATAATCCATATTTACTCCGGTTTTTCAAGAGAAATTGTGCCTAATCTGCCGCCGCGATATTCATCAAGCAACATAACAGAAGCACGTTCATAGTCAATTTCTCCACCCTTTATCATCATGCCACGTTTTTTTCCAATCATTTCAAGTACTTCCCAAGCTTCTTTATCCTGAAAATCAGAAATCTTATATCTTTCGGAAAGTCTTTCAGGATAGTCTGTTTTCATAACCTCAAGAAGTCTTATAGCAAGAGTTTCTATATCAAGAATTTCATCCTTAACAGAACCAATAAAAGCAAGTCTGTCACCAACATTAGGGTCATCAAACTTAGGCCATAATACACCTGGTGTATCAAGCAACTCTATTCCATTACCAATTGGAAACCATTGATTATGTCTTGTTACACCGGCTTTATCAGCAACTTTTGCCTTTGCTGTACCTGCCATACGATTTATAAATGATGACTTACCTGTATTAGGAATTCCTACAACCATAATACGAAGTGCCTTTCCTGGCATTCCTCTATCTTCATTTTTCTTGATAACATCTTTAAGAACTTCACGAACAGCAACAAAATAATTATTAAGACCTTTTCCAGTACGACAATCAACAGGAATAGCACGGACACCTTTTCCCTTATAGTATTCCACCCATTGATTTGTAGTATTTTTGTCAGCAAGGTCACATTTATTAAGCAAAACTATTCTTGGTTTTCCATTTATAAGTTCTTCAAGTTCCGGATTTGAACTACTATTTGGTATTCTGGCATCAATAATTTCTGTTACACCGTCAACAAGAGAAAGACTCTCTTTAATAAGACGACGTGTCTTAGCCATATGACCTGGAAACCATTGAACAACTTGTTTCTGATTATCTGCCATTTTAAGACTCCTTAGGTTGACCGAAGTCAGAATTAAAAAGGTTTTTGTCACCGATTCTGTAAATCACTTTACCTACAACAAATCTTTCATCAATCATTCCGATATATGCATCACGGCTATCCGCTGAATTATTTCGATTATCACCCATTACAAAGATTTTACCTTCAGGTACTCTAAAAAGATTTGTCATTGACAAAAGGAATTCCATATCCTCTTTTATGTATGGTTCGTCAAGTTCCTTACCATCAACAATAACTTTATTTGTATCTTCATCAAACCATACTGTTTGTCCACCGACAGCAATTACACGTTTAATAAGAACTTTTCCATACGCATTTGGTTGTGATGTAACAACAACATCACCATATTTAACATCTTGTGTAATGGCACTAATAATGAGTTTATCCCCATTATATAAAGTATTCTCCATTGATTCGCCAGATACAGTTGAAATTTTAAACAAAAAAGTAAAGATAATACCAACTGTAAGAATTGCCGTAACCAATACAGAAGCCATATCATAAATTGATTCTATATTTTTATCAGATTTATTAATTTTTTCCATTATTTCATCTCCAAATCACCAAAAGGATACAATCTTAAATCTGCTACACCCAGAACATATCGTTCATCAATAACTCCTATTGAATCAAATCTGCTATCAAGTGAATCGTTTCTGTTATCACCCATTACAAACAAATAGCCTTCAGGAATTCTTATAGGTTTATCAAAATCGCCAGGATTATGTGTAATATCATTTATATATGGCTCATCAATGACTTCACCGTTAACCTTAACTTCACCTGACATAAAATTAATATCAAGTGTATCACCACCAACAGCAATAACACGTTTAACTAAAGGTTCTTTTGTTATATTAGGCTGTGTTATTACAACAATATCGCCTCTCTCAATATTACTATTGATTGCCTTAACTGCGAGCCAATCGCCATGGTTCAATGTTGGCATCATTGATTCACCATCAACACCAACAATCCTGAATCCAAATACGAACACAAGAAAAATAAGGATGATTGAGAATACAAATGAATCCATCCATTCATATACAACTTCCCAAGGGCCTTTTCTCTCTTTAATATATTTAGTTTTTTTATTTTTATCTGAAACTTTTTCTTTGCT
>JAZOWH010000033.1:0-4753 GCA_045659165.1 Candidatus Fimenecus sp.
TAACAAGGAAATGAGAAAATCCTTCCTTGACTACTCAATGTCTGTTATTACTGCTCGTGCTCTTCCTGATGTACGAGACGGTTTAAAGCCTGTTCACAGAAGAATTCTTTATACAATGTATGAAAATTCACTTTATCCTGACAAACCACACCGTAAGTGTGCCGATACTGTCGGTTCAGTGCTTGGTAGATATCATCCACACGGTGACGCATCTGTTTATGATGCAATGGTTCGTCTTGCACAGGATTTCTCAATGAGATATGTTCTTGTTGACGGTCATGGTAACTTCGGTTCAGTTGACGGTGACCCACCTGCTGCATACCGTTATACAGAGTCAAGAATGAGCAAAATTGCTCTTGAAATGCTCACAAATATCGATAAGGACACAGTAGATTTTACAACTAACTACGATGACCGTCTTAAAGAGCCTACAGTGCTCCCATCAAGATATCCAAATCTTCTTGCTAACGGTTCAACAGGTATTGCTGTTGGTATGGCTACAAATATTCCACCACACAATCTTGGTGAATTAGTTGACGGTATCTGTTGTGTAATTGACAATCCTGAAGCAGAACTTGACGATATTATGGAGCATATCAAAGGACCTGACTTCCCAACAAGTGGTATTATTATGGGACGAAGCGGTATTCGTGCTGCTTATGCAACAGGTCGTGGCAAGATTACTCTTCGTGGGCGTGCAGAAATAATTGAAAATGAAAAGAATGGTAGATTCCAGATTATTATTACTGAACTTCCTTATCAGGTAAATAAAGCAAGACTTATTGAATCAATTGCTGATTTACACAAGGATAAGAGAATTGAAGGTCTTTCTGATATTAACGACTATTCATCAAAACGTGGCGGTGGTATGCGAATCGTAATTGACCTTAAGCGTGATGCTAACCCACAGGTTGTACTTAATCAGTTGTATCAGATGACACAGCTTCAGATTTCTTATGGTATCATTCAGTTGGCACTTGTTAACGGTGAACCAAAGATTCTTACACTTAAACAGATTATTGAAGAATATATCAAATTCCAGTGTGAAATTATTACAAGAAGAACACAATATGACCTTAATAAAGCTCAGGCAAGAGAACATATTCTTGAAGGTCTTGCTCGTGCTATTGATATTGTTGACGAAATTATTGCAACAATTCGTGGTTGTAAGGGTGGTCAGGCAGAAGCAAAAGTTGCTATTATGGAAAAATTCGATTTTGATGACCCTCAGGCATCTGCAATCGTTGCTTTCCGTCTTGGTCAGTTGGCAGGACTTGAAATTCAGAAGATTATTGCTGAACGTGACGAATTGAGAATCAAGATTGCTGAATATCTTGAAATTCTTGGTTCAGAAACAAAAGTTAAAGAAATTCTCAAAGAAGAACTTTCAGTTATCGGTAAGAAATTTGATGATGACAGAAGAACAGAAATTTCAAATGTTCTTGGTGAAGTTGATATTGAAGACCTTATTGCTGAAGAAGATTGCGTATTTACTCTTACAAAGATGGGTTACATCAAGCGACAGCCTGTTGAAACTTATCAGGTACAGCGGCGTGGTGGTAAGGGTATCAAGGGTATGAGCCGTCGTGAAGAGGACTATGCAGAAAGTATGTTTATCTGCTCTTCACACGATTATATTCTTTTCTTCACATCAGAGGGTAAGATGTACAGACTTAAGGGTTATGAAATTCCTGAAGGTACACGAACAAGTAAGGGTATGAATATTGTTAATATTCTTCCTATTACTGCTGACGAAAAAGTTACTGCAATGCTTCGTGTTCCTGATTTTGGTGAAGATAAATACTTCCTTTGTATGGCTACAAAGAATGGTGTTATTAAGAGAACAGAACTTGATGCATATAAGAATATCCGTAAGAGTGGTATTATCGCAATCAATCTTGATGAAGGTGATGAACTTCGTTGGGTTAAACTTACTGACGGTGAACAGAATCTTATGGTTGCTACTCGTAAGGGTATGAGCATTTGCTTTAAGGAAGACGATGCAAGAGCAATTGGTAGAACTGCTCGTGGTGTTCGTGCGATTACTCTCGCAGAGGGTGACGAAGTTGTGGGAATGGTTATTTTTGCTGACGTAGGTAAAGTTCTTACAATCAGTGAAAAAGGTTACGGAAGAAGAAGTGACGTTTCTAACTATCGTGTACAAAATCGTGGTGGTAAAGGTCTTACTAACTATCATACAGAACAGTATGGTGATGTTTGTGCAGTAGAAATGGTAGAAGAAAATCAGGATATCATTATGATTTCTTCAGATGGTGTTATCATTCGTCTTCCAGCTGAACAAGTCAGAGAATGTAATCGTCCTTCAAAGGGTGTTATCCTTATGAAAACAAAAGATGGTGAAAAAGTTGTTACTATTTCTTTGGCAAATCATGAAGATGAAGAAATAGAAGAAACTGATGAGGCTACTGTTGAAGAATAATTCTCTTCATTGTGAAAGGAAAGATATTTATGGGTAGTGAACAAAAGGAAATTATGAACGAAGTTTGTGAAGTTCCCGTAAAAGAAGAAAAGAAAAAAAAGAAAAAGCTTTTATTGATTTTTCTCCCATTTTTTATTATTTTTCTTGCGCTTGTTGTTGGTGTAGCAGGATTTTTAGGATATAAATTCAGCCTTATCCAATTTGATGACACCGAATCAACTACAATCGATATAAATAAGGAATTTATTGATGAAGAAAAAATTGATTTTGATGAAATTGATGATGCGACAGGACATGATTTCAGAGAAATATTGAAAAATTGGGCAACAAAAAGTGGAGAAAAAATGTCAGAGAAAAATGTTCTTAACATTCTTCTTATTGGCAGTGATGCTTCATCAAAAGACCCTAACAGAGCAAGTGTTACAGATAAAGGAAATACAGACGTTATGATGTTGGTTTCAATAAACCCAGCTAAACAAACAATAAAGCTGGTTTCCTTTATGCGTGACAGTTATACTTATATGAACAATTTTGACCGATATGCAAAGTTAAATGCTGCTTGTGCTAACGGTGGACCCGGATATCTTGTTGAAACAATAGAAAATGACTATAAAATCAAGATTGACGGATATGTTATGGTGGATTTTGATTCCTTTGTAAAGGTTATTGATGTTCTTGGTGGAGTAAGAGTAGATGTGCCATCGTATGTTGCAAGTTATTTTGGAGATAATTTTCCAAGAGGAAACAATGTTCTCTTAAATGGTGAACAGGCATTAGGCTTCAGCCGAGTAAGATATACTGATAAAGATGGTGACATAAGCCGAGTTGCTCGTCAAAGACAGGTTATCAACTCTCTTATCAACAGATGTAAAAATGCAACTCTTTCTGAAATTAATGCAGTTTCTGACGTTATTCTTGCTAATGTAAGAACAAATATAAGCCGTAGAGCAATATTGAGTTATGCTGCAAAAGCAGTAACTGATGGTTGGGCTAATTTTGCTATAACAGAAATCACCATGCCATCTGCAGAAACAAGAACTCCATATAGTTCAAGAGCAACTGCATGGATTTGGATTGTTGACTATCCTCTTGCAGCACAACAGTTACAAGTTGAGCTTTACGGAAAAACAAATATTAAATTAGAGGAAAACAGAAAAACTGCCATCACAGTAATGCGTGGCAGATAAATTTGACTGACTAAAGGTGTTAAAAAATGTACAATGATTTCAATCAAAATGGTCAGTTTGGTGGATGGTATTCGTCACCGTATGGTTACGGAGCAGAAATGTATAATGAATACATTATAAAAAACAAACAAAAAAAAGAAAAAAAGCAAGAGTTGAAAAAAATAGGAAGCAGATGCGGACTTGCAATCATTTTTTATATCACAATTTCTTATGGATTTTCTTTACTGCTTATGTTGATATCATGGGTATTTCCGTCAATCAGCAAGCTTTATCTTGAAACATCGGCAACCTTGGCTTTTGAGATATTGGTAACAGTTTTTTCAATACTAATTCCTTTTTTTATAATTCATTTATTGATGAAAAAAGAAAAAATATCTGAGATATTGCCATTTGGTACAGTTTATAATAAAGATTTAGCAATAAATCTTGTTATGGTATTTATACCAGTAATGATATTGAGTGCTTTGGGAATTAATTCGATTTCGGCTATTATTCAGGAATATCTTAATATTGAGTTTACATCTGCCGTAGGTAGTATTTCCTTAAAGGGAGCAAAAGAGATATTTTTAGGTGTTTTAAGTGTTGCAGTTGTACCTGCTGTTATTGAAGAAACAGTAATCAGAGGGGTTGTAATGCAACCGCTCAGAAGATTTGGTGACAAATTTGCTATAATTGCTTCTGCTGTAATGTTTGCTTGTATGCATGGTAATATGGTGCAGATTCCATATACAGTTATTGGTGGTATTCTTTTAGGATATCTTGCAGTGGCAACAGGAAGCTTGTGGCCATCAATTATCCTTCATTTTGTAAATAATCTCTATTCAGTAATTGTTATTTCAACAAATGACAATTTTGGTGAAAATGTATCAGTTTTAGCAATTATTCTTATGTTGGTTACTTTTACAATTATGGGAGTAATCGGATTAATAAGACTTTTAAAGTTAAAATATAAAGTCACATTATCAGATGATGATAAGTTATTGACAATAAGAGAAAACATTTCAGCTTTCGTTAAGAATGGACCAATGATAGTGTCAGTTGTGATGTTGACAATAATTACACTCAGTAATATTAAGTTTTAATTATGGAAAAAATCGAATTTATGAAATACGCCCTTTCCCTTGCA
>JAZOWH010000034.1:0-6955 GCA_045659165.1 Candidatus Fimenecus sp.
ATGTGCCATTTTTGCGAAATAGCCGTCAAGAATTGCCACAAGGTTGTCAATTCTTTCGTCATCATCACGACCTAATGCTTCAGGAGTGATTGAGAATGTATTTGAAATACCGTCACGACAATCGTCATAACTGAGTTTTGCAACAGAGTTAAGAGATGCAAGTGCACCGTTTTCTTCACGGTTATGCATTGGGTTAGCACCTGGAGCAAAAGGTTCACCATTCTTTCTACCGTGAGGAGTTGCAGCTGTATTCTTACCATACATAACATTTGATGTGATTGTAAGAACAGAAAGAGTATGAATTGCATTCTTGTATGCTGGAGTTTTACGAAGTTCAGTAATAACACGATGTGACATATCCTTTGCAATAAGGTCAACACGGTCATCATCATTACCATATTTAGGGAATTCACCTGTTGTTTTGAATTCCACGATAAAGCCTTCATCGTCTTTAACAGGTTTTACATCTGCAAACTTAATAGCACTGAGTGAGTCAGCAACAACTGAAAGACCTGCGATACCGAAAGCCATAAAGCGTTCAACATCAGTATCGTGAAGAGCCATCTGAATCTTTTCGTAAGCATATTTATCATGCATGTAATGAATAACATTCATTGTGTTTACATAGAGATGGCTGAGCCATTCAATATAAACCTGGAAGCGTTCAACAACCTGTTCAAAGTCAAGTTTTTCAACATCCATTACAGGCATCTGTGGTCCTATATGCATTTTGCTTGTAGTATCATAACCACCGTTGATTGCAATAAGTAAGAGCTTTGCAAGGTTGCAACGGGCACCGAAGAACTGCATCTGCTTACCAACCTTCATTGCAGAAACGCAACAAGCAATTGCATAGTCGTCACCGTAATCAGGACGCATTACATCATCATTTTCATACTGAATTGAGTCTGTATCCTTTGATACCTTTGCACAATATTTCTTGAAGTTTTCAGGAAGTGCAGTTGACCAGAGGATTGTAAGGTTTGGTTCTGGAGATGAACCAAGAGTATAGAGAGTATGAAGCATACGGAAACAGTTCTTTGTTACAAGAGTTCTGCCGTCTTCACCCATACCACCAACTGCTTCAGTAATCCACATTGGGTCGCCACCGAAGAGTTCGTTGTATTCAGGAGTTCTTAAATGTCTTGCAAGACGAAGTTTCATAACGAAATCGTCCATAAGTTCCTGAGCGCCCTTTTCATCAAGGATACCTCTTGCAATATCACGTTCAATATAAATATCAAAGAATGTACTTACTCTACCGAGTGACATTGCAGCACCATTCTGTTCCTTGATAGCACCAAGGTATGCAAAATATGTCCACTGAATTGCTTCACGAGCATTCTTTGCAGGCTGACTGATATCATATCCGTAAGATGCAGCCATTTCCTTAAGGTAGCCTAAGAATGCAATCTGCTGATAAAGTTCTTCAAAAAGACGAATCTGGTCTGTGTTAAAGTTACCATTATCTCTTGCAGCCTTATCCTTTTTCTTTTCTTCGATAAGCTTATCAACACCGTAAAGAGCCACACGACGATAGTCACCGATAATTCTTCCACGACCATAAGCATCAGGAAGACCAGTAATAACATGACATTTACGAGCTGCACGCATTTCGTCAGTATATGCACGGAAAACACCGTCATTATGAGTTGTTCTGAACTTGAATTCCTGTTCAACCTTGTCACTCAACTCATAGCCATAAGCCTCACAAGCCTGACGAACCATTCTCATACCACCAAAAGGATTAACACCTCTTTTTAATGGTCGATTAGTCTGAAGTCCAACAATAAGTTCATTTGCCTTATCAACATATCCAGGCTTATAACTTGTAAGTGAAGAAACTGTTGATGTATCAATATCAAGAACCCCACCATACTGTCTTTCAAGAGCAAAAAGGGAGTTAACCTTATCCATCAATGATTTTGTACGTGGAGTTGCTTCAGCAAGGAAGCTGTCGTCCCCTTTGTATTCCTTGTAGTTGCACTGAATGAAATCACGAACATTGATTTCGTCCTGCCAAGTTCCTTTTTTAAATCCGTTCCAATTAATGTGTTCCATATCTGTCTCCTAAAAATAAAAATACTATAAAAAACAATAAAAGGGCAATTCAACTTGTTTTCATAGGTTGAATTGCCCAGACGGTCGGCTTAATGCAGTTCGCGTTCCCTTGTGGTAATCCACAAAATCCGTCAGTTACGCAAACCAACTATATTTTGTACCTAAATTATACCTTATATCGTCGATTATTGTCAAGTAAAATTACTTGAGAATCGGCACACCTTTTTCGTTAAAATTGACCAATTTTATTCTCGCATGACGACAAGGGTCATAAAGAGGTTCATCGCAATATGAGCCACATTCTTTGTCAAAATGCGAAAACGGTCTTGCGTGATATACAATCAAGAGATTTCCGTTTTCATCAACAACGAAACTATTATGTCCAGGACCTGCCTGGTCAACAAGGTCACTTGTCTGCAAAGCAGGTTCAGTATCCTTTGTCCAGTTGTTTACATCCATTAAATCTACATCTTTATCTGCATACACTTTACCCATGCAGTATTCTGCACCTGTTCCTGATGCAGAGAAGAAAACATAAACCTTATCATCAGTTTTAAGTACGGCAGGACCTTCATTCACTGCAAAGCGTATTTTTTCCCAGTCATATTCAGGCTTTGTAAGAAGAATTGGTTTGCTTATAAGTTTCCAAGGCTTCTCAGGATTGATTTCTGCCATAAAGAGTGATGAATCGTCAAGTTTTTCTGCCCACACAAGATAATGCTTGCCATTATTCTCAAAATATGTCATATCAAGTGAAAATTCTGTAAATGACCTTTCGTCACCCTCACTCGCTTGCATTTTACCCATTTCAACCCATTCATCATTCATAGGGTCCTGACCTTTACACATAAGGACAAAAGGACGAATATTCCATATTGCTTCTTTTTCGCCTGCAGCAAAGAAAACATACCATTTTCCACCGATATAGTGAATTTCAGGTGCCCAAATATGCTTTGACATAACACCTTCATTATGTGCTTTCCAAATTGTTTTTTCTTCAGTAGTTGCAAGGCCGATTACTGTTTCACTTTTTCTCAAAATCACTCTGTCATAACCTGAATCCACATTCATAAATGCAGGGTATGATGCTGTAAAATAATAAAATCCATCAGGTCCCTTTGTTACATAAGGGTCTGCTCTTTCAGGTATAAAAGGATTAGGGTAATTCATATTTTTCTCCTTATTATTTGCAGATTACAGTTAAAATACTGTTTGATTTCACTGTAATTTTCTCTTTAAATTCACCGTTATAAATTTCATTGAGATAGTCCTCGTCAACTGATTGGATTATCTTCATTTCAGTAAAGTTTCCGTCAATTGTAAATTCTCTTTCATCACCTTCATTTACAATAACAGTTACAGTTTCACCACTTGGTGTTAAGAATGAAAATACATTGAAATCGTTGTTTTCATCAGGGAAAAATCCGTTATCAAGACAAGTTGAACCAACAGGAATAAACTTTGCAAAATGAGCAAAGCCCCAGTATCTTCGTGCCACATACCACTGTGAAAAATCGTTTGTAGCAGTAATTGTAGCGTCGGAATAGTCGTTTCCGTCTTCTTTGATTGAGAACTGATTAACAGCAACCCAGGAAGTCCAGCTTTCTGCACCTGCATATGCTAAATCCTGACCGATGATTCTTGCAGTTATCAATGCACCTTTAAAGTTCTTAGTGTGACTCTTGTTTGGCAATTCGCACCATTCACTCATATCAAAACGGAACTGTGGATATTTCTCAACAATTTCCTTTTTGAATTCAAGTCGGATACTTGGATTATTATCATCGTGGTATGAATGGTACGCGAAGATATCCATTACTTTCATAATGGTTTCGTCGGCTGTAATTGCCTTTATGTATTCAGCAGTAAGCCCCATCATCTGTCCACTTTCAGGACCATAAAGCTTAACCGTCATTCCACGCTTAAGAATTTCTTCGGCAAAAACGTGATAAACAGCAACCATTTCTTCAGTTTCGTAATGGCAACCCTCTTGCCATACATAACTTCCGCCCCATTTCCATTGAGGCTCATTAATCGGACTTACATATTTAACTGGGAATCCCATATCAATAAGTGCTTGTGTACATGTCAAGAAATAATCTGCGAATTTTCTGTAATTCGACATTGGCAAGTTACAAGTATGGTTGATAAGACTTCCTGACGCTTGTCCTGTTGAAGTATGAGAATAGTGTGGTGAATTGGCAAAGACAATAAGAGTGTCTACATTACCTTTATCAAGGCATCGTTTCATCATACTGATTGCTGTTTTGTCGGTTGTAAAATCATATTCACCTGTGCCATTTTCACGGTCATATTTATAAAAACTTTCTGTAACTCGCCAAGGGTTTGTTACACGACAATTTTCAGGGTCTGTACCACCACCGATGTTATATCTGTAGATATTAAGTCCAAGACCCGTGTCACCATATAAAAGCTCTGCAATTTCCTCTGCCGCACTTTCATCAGCACAATACTGACTCCACCAACAAGCAGATGTACCAAAGCCTTTGAGAGTTTGTAATTTTTTCATTTCCCTTAAATCTATTTTCATAATATCCCTACCTTATGAAAAGTCTTTTCTCGATTATACCACATTGAAAACAAATAAGTAAACAAAAAAATAAGACCACCGGATATTTCCGATGGTCTTTTATGGCTGGGGTATAGGGAGTCGTACCCCAACAAACAGAGTCAGAGTCTGTCGTGCTACCGTTACACTATTCCCCAACGAGCAAAAATGATTATATATCAATGCTGGGGAATTGTCAAGTATTTTTTTGTAAAATTTAAAAATCTTTTTTTATGTTAGTAGTATTTTTAGTAATAATCGCTTCTGGGCATTCACCGATAACATTGTTTTTTATAACAATATTGTCGGTATCCTTTATATCAAAACATGGTCTTTCACACTTTTTGAATGTGTTGCCTTCGATTGTGATATTCTTATGCACTGCACCTTCGTATTGTTTATTTTCAGGCTTAATCAGAATGCCATTTTCACCACAATAGTCAAAAATATTATTCTTGATTGTCATATCAAGGCACATTCCACTTTCATACCAATTATCGGCATCATCCGAGAGAAGAATTCCACTCATGGTTGTGCTATAAAAACGATTATTTTCGATATTGGTTTTGCCTCGTGTTGTAAGGAGCAAACCACGTGTTATTATTCTATCAACTTCATTATTGATGAACTCAACTTGTGGACACGCTGTTACATCTTCAATAAACTCACCAATAACTGCATTTTCACCATTATCAAGAGTCAACTCAATATCATACTCGTTGAGCAATGTGGCATTTAGAATTGTAGCATTCCCTTTTGGCAACAATGTTTTGGGATGAATAAAATCAATTTTATCACCGATTTCAAAGGCATTATACCCATGGGATTGTGGATGCATAAATCGTACTGTAATTTTATTATCTTTTTTATCCACAATTTTAAAATGAAATCCGTGGACATTCATGCAGTCATCACCTGCACCGTCGAATTTACTGTCTTTAACAACAACTTTTCCACGGCACATACAAATCTGAATAAAATCGGCAACAGAGCACATAACTCTGCCATTTTCAGGTGTAAAATCAAGGTTTGTAAGAGTGATGTTTTCCGTATTCTGCGCTACAAATGCAAGAGAATAGTTGAAATGTTGTTTAACATTTTCAAGAGTGACATTTTTGCTGTTCTGGACAAAAATTCCTGCATACTGACGACGAACATCATAAAGGTAATACTTGTCCCCTATCTTGAATGTGCCGGCAGTAAAAGTATATGCTCTGATTCGTCTTTTTTCTGTTTCGACAACCTTAAAAGCATCTCTTAACGGATGATATGTACGCTTACAGAAATAAGGCTTGTCCACAGGGAAGTGTGCAATCCACCAAGCATTTCTTGAACAGTCTTTGAAACTGCGTTTGTAATCGTGACCAACAAAGTACAATTTACCATTTTCGTTTACATATTCAGATTGTTCGTCAATTTCAAAATCAACATAAAGCAGGCCTTTTCCCACTACTTTCAACTCGTGCATTTCAGGGTTATCAGCCGTAATGATAAGATTTTGAAGTTTTATATTTTCGCAATTATCTATTACTGCATTTGTTGACTTTCCATAGATAATGAATTTTGCACCATTACCTTCAACCGTAACATTTTTAAGCCCATCAAAATACAAAGGTGTACGGTTAAGGTGTGGTGTTTCATCATCATTGAATTCTTTATCACCCACAGTATTAGTGATATATAATTTTTGTGTGCGAAGTTTTGTGGCATCAATCAAATATGTGCCATTTTCAAAAACAACTATCTTTTCTTCATCATCCTTTGGAATGGAAGAAAGAAAGTTTTCAAGGTCTGTTTCGCAATATGTATCAGGCCTTACACCATAGTCAAACGTGTTATATATCTTCACTTTTATTCACCGTACATTTCCTTTAAAGTCATTTCAATTCCGTCTGCTATTGCTTTTGCATATTCATCAAGATTGTCATCGTATTTTTCATTATCCTTTTTGTTTGAAATAAAGCCAACTTCAGCCAATACTGACGGCATTTTTGTATGTCGGTTTATGTAATAATCCAGATTTTCACCATCACGATATCCCAAGTGAATTCCTCGGTTTGGCATTGTATCAAGAGTATCAAAACAATCAAGGATATTTTGCGCTAAAAGGTTATCATCAGTAGGATTTGTGGAGTGAATCCACATCTCAACACCTGTTGCATCACGAGATGTGCTTGAATTACGATGAATTGAAACAAAAAGCGACGCTCTCTCCTTGTTAGCAGTTTTACATCTGTCTGCAAGGGATACGTCGCTATCATCATCACGAGTCATAACAACAGTATACCCTCTGTCTTCCAAAAGATTTCTTACAAGAAGTGAAAG
>JAZOWH010000035.1:0-3094 GCA_045659165.1 Candidatus Fimenecus sp.
GTGTAAACACCTAATTCAGCACCTTCAAGAACACCGTACTGGCCTTTCCACCACTGAAGTCTCCAAAGAAGGTCGCCATAAGAAAAGTCAGCCTTAAATGTGAGGTACCACATATTTGTAAGAGGAGCTGCCTGGTCATAAATGTCTGCAAAGCCCATTTCACGCTGCCATGGATTTAAGTGAGTATAATAAATATCCTGTACAGGGTCATACTCATATCCAGCAAGAGCGAGCATATCGTTTCTCTCTTCCGGAGTATCAATATGTGTCATAAAGTGCTTGATTTCTGCTTCCAACTTGTTTGAAGTGCTAGGTTTTGTAGTTGCTGGAGGAGTTGTCACATTAGGATATGTAGCAGGAGGAATATAACTGCCACCATTAGTTACCGGTGGGGTGTATGAGTTTGTGTTGTTGTTTCCACTTACATTATTTCCGCCAATATCGTTTCCGCCAATATCGTTGTTTTGACCGTCATTTACATATACATCTTCTGAGCCTTTGTCAGGGTTTGTTGGCATTTCAATATTGTATGTTGGTTCTTCTTTGTCCTCATTACCGCCACAAGCAGAGAAACAACAAGCAATAAGGCTGAGTGCCAAAATGATTGATAAAATTCTTTTAATGCTTGATTTCATTAAAGCATTACCTCCATATTCAAAAATTTCTTACTATACATCCATCCATATACATCTTAATTATGCCACAAACTTCATTTAATGTCAATGTTTTGAAACAGGTTATTTTTGGATGTTGCTCTCTTTTCTCCTTTTACACTTGAAACATGAAAAATTATATGATAAAATTAAATAAATTTTAATTGAGGTGATTATATGCATCAATATATCGGTGATCAGTGGTCATACGGCTTGATTAACTCTTACGCAGATACAATAGCACTTATTTTTTGCTTGTTCTTATATGGTTTGAAAAAAGACTCTATCAGCTTGTATTCAAAAAAGGTGCTGTGCGCACTCGCAAAAAAAAGCGACGCTTTAAAGAATAAAGTTAAAGTAATTTTAGTGTGCTTCGAGTTATTGTTAGCAACCTATTTAAGCGTTTTAGCAGCAGCTGTCAACAAGCCTTTCGGTAATTTGGTAGGAACCGGAGGCAACTACTTCGGTTTGTTGATAGTCGCACCCATCGCTTGGTTTATTGTATCTTTAATCCTTGTATCCAACCCATTAAAGCAATCCGACATTGCAACTTTGACTTTACCTGTTTTCTTATTCGTTGTTAAAATTGCTTGTTATTGTCAGGGTTGCTGTTGGGGTGTTGCATGGGAACACGGTCCATACAATTATCATCATGACCATCCCGGCAAACAAGTTCCTGTTCAAGCAATTGAAGCAGCCCTTGCTCTTGCGATATTAATTTTCTTGTTCTTCATCAGAAAAAAAGCAAAACCCGGTCAACTCTTTCCTGCTTATCTGATAGCATACAGTGCAACAAGATTCCCTGTTGAATTCTTATCTGCAGTTCACAAGCCAATTGCAGGTCCATTTAATACATATCATTTCTTATGCATTATAGGTGTCATTGTCGGTATTATTATGTTAATCATCAATAAATACTTTGGTGACAAAATGATGGTGTTCTTCGAAAAGCCACACAAGAAATTAGCAGAAAAACAAAATGAATTAATGCGTCTCGAAGAAGATACTATGGAAGCCGAAAAACTTGAAAGAACTCAAAAAGGCTAAACTTGCTAGAGAAAAAGCAAAAGCACGATGCGGAAAATAATTTAATATTAAAGATAAATACCGAAGGACTTTTTTAGAGTCCTTCGGTATTTTTATTTTATGATTTTAAGAATCATATCAACAAGAGTATCACTTTCATCAGATTGGAAATAGTGAGAATCCGTTTCAATAAAGTGAACCTTATTCAAATTATTGGTACTTAATTCCCAAAGTTTTTCAGCATCTTTATAATTCTTTGTGAACAAATCAGTTTTACTGATGATGGCATCCGTCTGCGTTTTAACCTTCTTATGATTGTTGTAATAATACCATGTCATAAAATCAGTATCCTTACGGAAGTTGTCAATCATATTGAAGTTTTGCTCATCAGAGAAATTCTCGAGTGGTGCACCTGCTGAAACAAGTCGTTTTTTGATTTGCTTATCAGAAACCATGTTCCAACCATTTTTCTTTGGTGCTTTTTTCGGTGGTATATACCCACCAGCAATATAATGCAATATCTCCACATTGTTATTTTCAAGAATATTAATCAATTGCATTGCAACTGCTGAACCTGCACAATGAGAATAGATATACATTTTCTTGTCTTGTCCGATTTGCGCAAGAGTTTCAGCAACCTTCTGACACTCGTCATAAGAACGAAGATATTTCACATAGTATATCGCCATATCTGTTGACTTACTTGCCATAGATTCCACAAATTTTGCATAGGCAGTAGCATCTCCGCCTGCATAAGGCACTACAACAAGCACCTTTTCTGCATGAGGCATAGCTCTTAACACTTCTACTCCTTCTGTTAAAGAAATGTTATCTCCTGACATAATTTCTGCCAACTTTTTCGGCGTTGGATTAGCAATAAATTGTGCTGCAGAAACATCTTTCATTTCACTCTCTGACAATATCGAAATCATATCAATACTTGTTCCGCCAAGGGAGAAGAAGCTTTCATTTCTACCAATGTTTTCAATATGAAGCACCTGCTCGAACATGTGACAAATCATTTTTTCAGTTTCTGTTACAGGCTTTTCCTTGATAAAATCGTCTTCAAAAGCAACCGGAATATCCTTAAGATATTTTCTGTCAAGTTTACCACTTGCATTAAGCGGCATTTTATCTATTTCAACAATCGCAGCCGGCACCATATAACGAGGAAGCTTGCTGTCGCAATATTCTTTTATAGTTGTTTCATCAACAGCATTGCCACAACAATATGCCACAAGAACATCTCTACCGTTATTCTTCATAATCATAACAGCAGCCGAGTCAACCCCACCAACTTCACCGATAACCTTCTCTATTTCACCTACTTCAATTCTCTGTCCATTGATTTTAACCTGGAAGTCGTTTCTGCCTACATAGCATATCTGTCCATCTTCTCTCCAGTATGCCAAGTC
>JAZOWH010000036.1:0-8471 GCA_045659165.1 Candidatus Fimenecus sp.
TTCTGCATATTAATAGTTAGATTATACTACAAAACTGCTTTTTTGTCATTAAAAATCTTCAAAAAAATTTATTTTTTTATTTTTGTAGAGATTACTATTCAAAGAGAATTTTTTTAAAAATTTTTATATAAAATCGTTAAATAAAAATGATATTTCTTCCATATTTGACTTGTTTTTCGGGTGATTTTACATAAATTTGGTAACTTGAAAATTTGCATTGAATTTTCGTTTATGATAGAATACAGAAAACGAAAAGTAAGGAGTGAAAACCATGACATACGAGCAGGTTGTAGCAAAAGTTAAAGCTAAATTTCAGGATGTTGACGCATCTTCTGTTGATGGCGTAGTTGCTTTACAGATTAACCTTGAAGGTAAAAATGTAAATGGTATTTTCTATATTGAAGTTAAAGACCACAATGTTAACGTTGAGCCATATGAATACTACGACAGACACGCTATTGTTACAGTTAACCCAACAAACCTTATAAAGCTTGTTGACGGCAAACTTGACCCTGTTGAAGCATACAACAAGGGTAAGGTTACTGTTGAAGGCGACGCAGGTGCTGTGCTTACTGTAATGAATCTTGTGAAATAAGAAGATTGTAAAAAAATTAACGGGCATCGTTTGATGTCCGTTTTGTTTATGTAGATATGTACAAGTCATTCTGAGGAGTGTAACAACGAATAATCTCTGTTGGTTTTATTATTTACTTTAGAGGAAATTCTTCGCTTCGCTCAGAATGACTAACCAAATTGGTTATCCCGATAAATTAAAATTTGATTATTTTTCGGTTTGTATTACGCTTTACTTTTTGTTATAATATGGTATAATTCTTTTGATAAAATAAACTCCACAAAGGAAATATGGTATTATGTCTAAACCAATTACTGCTATTATTGTTGGTGCAGGTCATCTTTGTGTTTATCTCGCAGATAAATCAAGAGAAAATGGCGGTATGCCACAGAAAGTAATATTATAAAAACAAAAAAATTAAGGCAGTCAATTGACTGCCTTTTATTTTTCATTTGTCATCCATACATAAGAAGTTAATATAATTACCCCAACTCTTCTTATTATTCGGATAATCCTCTGTAAATCCATTTCGTAATAATAAATTCCAATTAATTGTAACACTAAGGACATTAACAGAACTGATGTTAATATAAGTAATAAAACAAATCTTTGTTTTGCTACTTTATTTTTCTTATAAAAATATACAGCAATAATGGGTCCTAATATAATGCTAATTATGGCAATAACTTGTCCAAACAAGGTTGACAAAGTAGATAATGCGATTATTTGAATTAAATAAATAATAATAACCGGTATTTCTGATTTACTAATCTTTTTCATAATATACCTCCTCATTTATTGTCAATGCAAGTGTAACATCACAATATCCGTTTGTCAATAAAAGAAAACGGGACGTTGTGGTCAGCGTCCCCTACTTTTATGTTTATTTGATTTTATTTTGTGCCGAAGATTCTGTCGCCTGCGTCACCAAGACCAGGAACGATATACTTATGCTCGTTAAGCTTTTCGTCAAGTGCTGCAAGGTAAACATCAACATCAGGATGAGCATCTGTAAGAGCTTTGAGTCCTTCAGGTGCGGCGATAATACCCATAAACTTGATTGACTTTGGTTTAAAAGTCTTAATCTGGTTGATAGCATCAATTGCTGAACCACCGGTTGCGAGCATTGGGTCAAGAACGATAACTTCACGTTCTTCAATATCTGAAGGTAATTTGCAGTAATATGGTATTGGAAGAGCTGTTTCTTCATCTCTGTACATACCAATATGACCAACTTTTGCAGATGGAACAAGTGAAAGAACACCATCAAGCATACCTGTACCTGCTCGGAGTATTGGAACAAAAGCAAGAGTTTTACCTGAAATAACATTTGCCTTTGCAACAGCAATAGGAGTTTCAACTTCAATTTCCTTTAAAGGAAGGTCACGAGTTGCTTCATAACACATAAGATTTGCGATTTCAGAAACAAGTGTTCTGAAGTCCTTTGAACCAGTATTTTTATCTCTTAAAAGGGTGAGTTTGTGCTGAATAAGTGGATGATTTGTAATTGTAACTGACATTTTATTTTCCTCCAGAATTCACTATAGTTTTCAAAAATTAATATATGCCCTATTTTAGAAATTTACAAGATTATTATGAATTTTCTATTTCCATAATCTGGTCAATTCTTCTCTGATGTCTGCCACCTTCAAATTCAGTTTCAAGGAAGATGTCAACAAGTTCCAAAGCAAGACCAACACCAACAACACGTCCACCCATACAAAGAGCATTTGCATCGTTATGCATTCTTGTAAGTTTTGCACTGAAATAGTCTGAACAACAAGCAGCACGAATACCCTTTACTTTGTTTGCTGCCATTGAAATACCAATACCTGTACCACAACAGAGAATCGCCTTTTCACATTCTCCGCTTGTTACCTTTTCGCAAGTTGCCTTTGCAATTGGAGCATAGTCAATTGACTCTGCTGAATATGTACCGCAATCGATATACTGTACACCTTTTTCATCGAGGTGTTTTTTAATTGCCTCTTTTAATTCAAATCCACCGTGGTCTGCACCTAAAGCTATCATAATTTTTCTCCTTATTTCAATGATTTTTTTAATTCTCTTTCTGCCTGAGGTAATCTCAAGTAAAAAGGAAGAAGATTTGCTGAACTGATTGGTTCTTCACCATTATTGATTTTTTCTTCTGCTACAAAACTGACACTTGAACCATGAACGAAACGAATATTTTCATCTGCAATCTCACAATTCAGGATAATTCCCTGAAGTTTCTCATAACATAAAATTGAACCATCACCGATAAAAACAATTTTTTTGTCATATTGTTTAAGTTCTTCACCCAGGTCTTCGATTAAAACCGCCTTATCTTCACAAAGTCGGTTACCCTGATTGAAAATTGCTGTATAAACCTGATTGCACCTTGCATCCATTACTGCACAAGCAATTACATCCTGATTTTTCAATGGTTCGGCAATAGATTCAAGAGTTGAAACTGCAAGACACTTTTTATTAAGGGCATCTGCCATACCTTTGACACAAGCAATTCCGATTCGCACCCCTGTAAATGAACCCGGTCCGTTTGTAACTGCAAACAAATCAATCTCCTTAACAGAAACGCCACTTTCGTTTATGACATTTTCAACCATCGGCATCAATGTCTGGCTATGTGTAAGTCCGTTATTTATAAAATTTTCTGATAAAATTTTGCCGTTTTCAGTTATTGCTACGGATGCTGTAACTGATGAAGAATCAACTGAAAGGATTTTCATATTTCGTCGCCTCCGTCAATAGTGATTATGCGTTGATTATCGTTTTCACCACGTTCAATGGTTACTCTTACAGTATTTTCAGGTAAAGCGTTTTCGATATTTTCGCTCCATTCAACCGAGAGAATTCCACCCGCTTCATAGAAATCGAAAAAACCACTTGCATAAAGGTCATCCCAGCTCTCAACACGATACATATCAAAATGATAAAGTGGTGGATTTCCGCCGTAATCATTCACGATAGCAAATGTAGGGCTACTCACCTCTTCATCAACACCAAGAGCTTTTGCCATACCTCTTGTGAATGCAGTTTTACCCATACCAAGGCCACCATAAAAGGCTACAACTGTTCCACCTTTAAGAGAACTTGCAAGTCTTTGTCCTAATACAATTGTTTCTTCTGTACTGTTTGAAATAAATCTTTGCATATCTATACCTTAAAAATCAATTTTATCTTTATAATTTTATCAAATATAAGTGTTTTTGTCAATTTGTATATATTCACAACAATAATATATTCTTAAGTAAACATATGAAGTCACTATACATAATTTCCTGCAAATTTCACAGATTTTTGCAGGAAAAGTTGTCAAAAATGAAAGTCAATTCGCGCGTTTTGTCATATTTAACAAATTAAAGCGCTGAAATTTAAGTATATTTTTCACTATTGATAATTGAAAAAAATATATAAAATGTGTTATGATTTTTAACATCGGTATCAATATACTTTGGTACACTTAAACCAGGAGGTTTTATATATGAATAGTTACATTGAAAAAATACTCAAAAGAGTAGAAGAACGTGACGGCGACAAAAAAGAATTTTTACAGTGCGTAAGAGAAGTTTATGGTTCTCTTGAAAAAGTTATTGAAGCACATCCTGAATACGAAAAATATGATATTCTCGGCAGAATGGCTGAACCAGACAGAACAGTTCGTTTCAGAATTGCTTGGGTTGATGATAACGGTAATACTCAGGTAAACCGTGGCTGGCGTGTACAGTTCAACTCTGCTATCGGTCCTTATAAGGGTGGTCTTCGTTTCCACCCAAGCGTAAACGCAAGTATCGTTTATTTCCTTGGATTTGAACAGACATTTAAAAACTCACTTACAGGTCTTCCTATGGGTGGTGCAAAGGGTGGTTCTGACTTTAACCCTGTTGGTAAGAGTGATGCTGAAATCATGAGATTCTGTCAGGCATTTATGACAGAGCTTTATCGTCATATCGGTTCAAGCATCGACGTTCCTGCTGGTGACATCGGTGTTAGCGGTAAAGAAATCGGTTACCTTTTCGGTCAGTACAAGAGAATTGTTGGTGCTTTCGAAAACGGTGTTCTTACAGGTAAAGGTCTTGCATACGGTGGTTCACTTGTTCGTCCTGAAGCTACAGGCTACGGTGCAATTTATTATACAAATGAAGTTCTTGCACACGACAACGAGAACATCAAGGGTAAGACATTCGCAGTATCAGGTTTCGGTAATGTTGCTTGGGGTGCAATCAAGAAGATTGCTGAGCTCGGCGGTATCCCACTTACACTTTCAGGTCCTGACGGATATGTTTATGACAAAGATGGTATCGTAACAGAAGAAAAGATTAACTATCTTCTTGAAATGCGTGCATCAGGTAGAGATAAGGCAAAGGATTATGCTGACAAGTTCGGTGCAGAATTCTTCCCAGGTCAGAAGCCTTGGGGTGTTAAGGTTGACGTTGCTCTTCCTTGCGCAACACAGAACGAAGTTACACTTGAAGAAGCAAAGAAAATCGTTGCTAACGGAACAAAATACTACATTGAAGTTGCTAATATGCCAACAACTGCAGAAGCTGTTGAATACTTCCTTGAAAATGGCGTAACAGTTGCTCCATCAAAGGCAGTTAATGCTGGTGGCGTTTGCGTTTCAGGTCTTGAAATGAGCCAGAACAGCCAGAGACTTGCTTGGACAGCTGAAAAAGTTGATGAAATGCTTAAAGTTGCTATGAAAAATATCTATGATATTTCAGTTAGCGCTGCTGAACGCTACGGTATGGGATATGACCTTATTGCAGGTGCAAACATTGCAGGTTTTGAAAAGGTTGCAGAAGCAATGGTTTCACAGGGTGTATATTAATCCTGAATTAAAAGTTTATACAATAACAAAACCCTTGTACATCAAGTACAAGGGTTATTTTTTGATTTATTATGTTTATTCCTTAACAGGTGTAATTATTGGTTTACCGTCTTTATCTAATAAAACTGTCATACCACCTGAATAGCCACTTTGTCTATAAAGATAATTTACTCCAGTTTCTTTGTCAACCCAGATTTCCATGAAGCCAAATACACCTTGAGAATAAACTTTTTCAAATCTCTCATTTTTTGCCATTATACCAACTCCACAAATTGAGATTTATGAGATTAGTTTAATTTTGGTAAGCTTGCAGCTGCAACTGACTGACCAACACGACGAGATTTTTCGTCAGGAATATGAAGTTCCATCTTACTTGCAAGTACAGGGAATTCCTTATCAAGAACTTCCTGTGCACGAGACAGGATAATCTGTCCACCCTGTCCTGATGTAACTCTGCCCATAATAAGAACGTGCTTAATGTCATAGAATTCGCTGTAATATGCAATAGCATAACCAAAATATGCACCGATTGTATCATAAATATCAGCAGCATTCTGGTCGCCTTTTTCCATAAGTCCCTGAACAACCTTAAGTTTTTCAGCAGGAGAAAGGTTTTCGTCGAGTTCAATTCCCGCATATGGAGCAAGCTTAATTACACCGTCCTGTGAGAAATACTTAACACCACAACCATAGTCACCTGACCATTCGTCAACCATTGCATCAGTATTGAAATCAACAGGAACGAATGCAAGTTCATTAAGCCAGCCTGTAATATTGCCCTGCTGGTCGATATAGCCACCTGCTTCACTTGTACCCATTGCGATACCGAGCACGGAGTCGTCATTAAGGTCCATAGCACCTGCAAGAGCAGTAACATCACCGTCATTTGCAACAACAACAGGAATATCTTCACCAATTTCTTTTGCAACATCAAGATAGATATTTTTAATTCTCTTATCAAAATCCTCTTTACCTACTTTAAGGAAAAGTGATGCTGCCATTGTTCTGTTTTCAATATAAACACCTGCTGATGAAACACCGATAGCATCAACTCTTGGCATTTTTGATGCAGCCGTTTTCATTGCTTCAAGGATTCCTTGATAATGATATTCAGGGTCAGAATTAAGTTTTGGGAACCAAACAACTTCTTCTGAATATACACTTTCACCATCAATTACTGCACTTACTTTTCTGTCACTACCACCTGCATCAAATCCGATACGGCAACCGTCAAGATGTCTGCCAACTGATTCAGCAATATAATATTCTTCAGGTGCTTCTTCTAATGAACAAGTAACAACTTCAAAAGGATGCTCAAAAACACCTGCCATATAATCTTCGTCAAATGCACGAATGCCATTTGGAGTGTATGCTTCCTTGATTTTATTACCTACAACATCACTACCTGCAATGAAAACCTTATAACCGCCTGCTACCCACAAAAGAGTTTTTACGATTCTTTCAATAAAACGGAAATTTTCCTCATCATGACCAGTACCATCAGGATAAATTCTTGTTTCATATCTGCTGATTTGTCCCTTATTTCTTTCAACTGCAACAATAACATCCTGACCGTTTTCCTTAGTTGCTTCTCGCATTTCACGAACAACAACTGATAATGGCTGGAATTTTGGGTCGAGTTTTGCTTTTACTTTAAGATTCATATTTAACATCTCCTGCTATAATAGTTTTTATAATTTCAAATTTATTATCTGTAATAATAATGTCCGCATCCTTACCTACTTCAAGTGAACCTTTTGTTTTATCAAGGCCTAATACTGTTGCAGGATTAAGTGATGCACAGTTTACACATTCATAAAGCGGAATATCTGAATTTGTATAAACATTCCAGACACCTTTGTTGATATGTAATACACTACCTGCAATTGTGCCGTCCTCAAGAGTACAAATTGTGCCATCATAGATGATTTTCTGACCACCTAAGCTATATTCACCGACAGGTAAACCTCCTGCTGGTAAACAGTCTGTAATAAAGCAAAGTTTTCTGCCTTTAAGTTTCCATAACATATTATAAAGTGATGGATCCACATGTACAGTATCTACAATGAGTTCAACACTCACATCACCATTAAGTGCTGCACCAACAACACCGGGTGCACGATGAGTAAGTGGAGTCATTGCATTGAAAAGATGTGTTGTATGCTTAACACCAGCATTTATACTTGCCATTGCAGTTTCATAATCAGCAGATGTATGTCCCATTGAAATAACAACGTCTGTATCACGGCAAATTTCACGGATTGCATTGAAATCTTCTGTATCTGTTTCAGGTGCAAGAGTAATCGTTTTAATAATATCCTTATACTCTTTAACAAAAGAAGCATCTGGTTTAAGAATATATTTTGCATCCTGAGCACCTTTTTTGCTTTCACTGATAAAAGGACCTTCTGCATGGCAACCTAAAATAGCACTACCATTCCAGTTTTTACTTTCTTCTTTCAAATCACGACAAACTTCAAGAGCCTTACGGATTACACCCATATCCTCTGTCATTGTTGTTGGAAGATAACCTGTAACACCATTTGCAAGAAGACCGTTTGAAATTATGCGAATACTTTCTTCTTCACCGTCACATACGTCTTTACCGAGATAACCATGAATATGTAAATCAATAAGACCTGGAGCAACATAACCACCCTGTGCATTGATAATCTCTGCATCTGATGGAACAAGATTTTCTGAAATAACTCCTTCAATCTTATCAGTATAAAGTAAAGCACAATTTTCTACGATTCTATCTTTAAGAATAATTTTGCCACCTACAATAGCTTTCAAAAAAATCACATCCTTTGCCATTATATACATATTTTAACAAAAAGAAAAATGTGTTGCAATAGTTTAACCAATAAAAATTAAAAAATGAAATAAAAAAAGACCTTCGATTGAAGGTCTTAGGTATGTACCCTGAAAACTGAACAAAGGGAATGTGATATATATTATAGTCACTAAGAGAAATTGTACTGTATAGAACCAAGTTAATGGTCAAGCCCTCGACCTATTAGTACTGCCAAGCTAAACACGTCACCGTGCGTACACCTGCAG
>JAZOWH010000037.1:0-2907 GCA_045659165.1 Candidatus Fimenecus sp.
TGACGGAGAAAGAAAACCATACATAGTACCATTTCTTTTGGAAAATAAAAAAGCACCTGCTGTTGTGATTGCACCTGGTGGAGCATATCTTCATGTGTGCATGGGGCATGAGGGTGTTGATATAGCACAACGATTCAATGAACTTGGTTTTCACGCAATTATCGTCTGTTATCGTACATCTCCTTGTCGTTATCCTTGTCCACAACTTGATTTTATCAGAGCAATTCAGACAGTACGCCACAATGCAGAAAAATGGGGTATAATTGAAAATAGTATTATTGCTATGGGGTTTTCTGCAGGTGGTCACCTTGTGACAAGTGTCAGTGGTGTCCATGATGAATTAAGAGAAATGACAGGAGATTTAAGCCAGATAAATGGAAAGCCTGATGCAGTAATCGGTGGATATCCTATGATTGACCTTAAATGCAAAGATTTTGGTATTACGTGCGATAAAATTTTTCTTGGTAAAGGTTATAGTGAAGAATTATCGCATAAGTTAAGTGTACAAAATCTCATTGATGAGAAATATCCACCAATGTTTATGTTTTCAATGAAATATGACCCAATAGTACCTGCTGAAACAAATTGTCTTGTGGCAGAAAAAGTCCTTAATGAAAAGAAAGTGCCAAATGAAGTTCACATTTATCGTGGAAATGTTCATGGTTTTGGACTTGCCGATGGACTTGAAGCAGGACAATGGGTAAATCAATCAATAGATTTCCTTAAAAAGAATAATGTAATATAATAAAAAGACCACTCAAAACGAGTGGTCAAATTTTTTATTTAAACTTTTTAACTGCTTTCTGGACTGCTATGGCAACCGGTGGTGAAATGAGTGTTGTTCCCACAATTTCCAATAGACCGTTAAGTCCCACAAAGGCTATCATAAATGCCCAGATATTATCTGTGCCTGCACGAAGTCCCATTACGAAATCGGTTCTGCCAAATAACATAATAAGGAATGTCATGAAAAGTGCTGTGTTGATTACAGGCGCGCAGAAGCTTGCAACTATAATTGCAACTCCCTTTTTAACCTTGGAAAGCAATTTGTAAATTACTCCACAAAGATAACCCATAAGCACTCTTGGTACAAGACACATTATAAATGTGTAAATTGGGTTGATAGCAAGCAAAGCTGCTCCGAAAGGTGACAGACCGAAACATTGAATAAAACTTGAAATGCCGAATACAAGTCCTAAAAATGCTCCTGATTTTTCACCAAGTGTGATAGCACCTACTGCAACGGGTATCATAATGAAAGTCATTTCCACAGCACCTAATCTAAGGTAGCCGATAGGGGTAAATGCCATAAGTACCACGATTGACGCAAGTACTGCGTTCTGAGTAAGCATAAGAGTTTTAGCCTTTCTTACTCCTTTTGTTGTTTTCATTTATATTCCTCCTTGCTGTTGCTCACAATGGATGCAACGCAAAATATTGATGAAAATAATATGTTTAATTGTTCTTTTCGTAAATTGCTTTAAGTCCCTTTAAAATAAGGTGACGGTCATAAATGATTTCTCTTTTGCAAACAGGGGAAATGAAATATGAAAGACCGCCTGTTGCAACGATTGTAGCAGGTTCACCTAACTCTTCTGCAAATCTATCAAGAATACCATCAATCATAGCAGCGGTACCAAGCACTATGCCACTTTGCATACTCTCAACAGTATTTGTACCACAAGCCTTTTTTGGTGGTTCAAGGCTGATTGTAGGAAGAAGTGAACTTGTGTCAGTAAGCGCTTTAAGTGAAATCTGTACACCTGGTGCAATCATACAACCTCGGAATCCTTTGTTTTTGTCAACTGCACAGATTTTTGTTGCAGTACCAAGGTCAATTATAAAGGCAGGTAATGGATAATTTGCAACTGCACCAACAGCACCTGCTGCAAGGTCAGCACCAAGCTGAGCAGGATTGTCAATTAAGATGTTAAGTCCTGTTTTTACTCCAGGGGATAAAATCAAAGCATCCTTACCTGTAAGTTTTTTTATAGCGCTTGTAACTGACTCTGTAATTTCAGGCACAACAGAAGAAATCACAACACCTGAAATTTCTTCAAAATCAACTTTATGCATTACAAAAATATTAGTGAAATCCATAGCATACTGGTCATCAGTTCTCTGTCTGTCTGTGGCAAGTCTGACACTTGTTGTCAATTCATCGCCACTGAAAAGTCCAATGTTAATATTGGTATTTCCTATATCCATTGTAAGAAGCATCGTATCACCTCGCAAATTATGGAAATATTATACTCTAAAACTGTTTGATTATCAAGTGGGTATATGATAGAATATAGAGGCAAACGCGTAGTGGCAGGCATCTACGACTGCATTACTTGTAAATTGTGAGGTGAAAATATGCTCTGTAATCTTTGTCCAAGAAAATGTAACGCAGAAAGAACTGAAAACACAGGCAACGGCTTCTGTAAAATGCCACAGACTCCTGTTCTTGCCCGTGCTGATATTCATAACTGGGAAGAGCCTTGTATAAGTGGTGAAAAAGGTACAGGAGCAATTTTCTTTTCAGGATGCAGTCTTAAATGTTGCTTTTGTCAGAATTTCCCCATAAGTCACCAAAACAAAGGCGAAATCATTACAACAGAAAGACTTGTTGAAATCATCAAGGAATTGGAAACAAAGGGTGTTCACACAATTGATTTTGTTAATCCTACTCACTTTTCTCACATCATAATTGATGCTTTGAAAAGTTATAAACCGTCAGTTCCCGTTGTATATAACAGTTCGGGATATGATAGTGTGGAAACTCTTGAAAAGATGCAGGGACTTATTGATGTTTATCTTCCTGACCTTAAATATTTCAGTAGTGAAAAGTCACAGAAATACGCAAAGTGTCCCGATTATTTCCAAAAAGCAAGTAAGGCAATTCTTGAAATGTATCGTCAGCAA
>JAZOWH010000038.1:0-3533 GCA_045659165.1 Candidatus Fimenecus sp.
ATAAGCATTTGCTGATGCACCTGTTTTTGCATATCTTGCAAAAGCATCAAGTTCTTCACTTTCAAAGAGTTTATGCTCTAAAAAGTGAGCAATACCCTCAGGAATTTCTGTAAAATTTTCCTGACCTTCTACTTTGAAACAAGTATCGATTGAACCATATTTTGTTCCGAAAATAGCATAAGATGATGAATAGTTTTCCTTTGGATAAACGAAAATTTTATATCCTGATGAGTGGTCAATTTCATAATAACTGTCATTGAGCAACTCGTTTTTGATTTCTCTTATATTACTCATTGTCGCCACTCTCCCCTGCAAGTAAATAAACTGAGTCAACACTTACACGCTTTGCACATTCAACAATCTGTTCACGTGTAACAGAAGCAATTTTTTCTGCATATTCCTGACCAGTAACAATAACATCGTCAAAAGCTTGTGAACTGTAGAAAGTACAAACTGCAACAGGTGAATCCTCAACACCCTTGAATGCATCAGAGAGTGCTATAATTGAGGAATTAAAATCCTCGTCAGTAAATTCACCTTTTTTCATGATATCAAGCTGATTGAGAATTTCGCTCAATGCTTTTTCATAGTTTTCTTCTTCAATACCACTCTGGATAAAGATAATTCCCTTTTCACGAAGAAGTCTTGCGCCACAGTAATAGCAAAGACTCATCTTCTCACGAACATTAAGGAAAAGTCGTGAATAAGGTCCACCACCGAAAATATCTGTCATAACTCTGAATGGGAAATAACTGTCATCGGCATTTTCCATACCAGAACGAAGTCCGATTACAAGCTTTGCCTGATTAACATCCATTTCGTCCTTGAAATATCTGATTTTCTCTGCTTTTGTGATGAAAATTGTAGGGAGTTCTGCAGGTTTTCTGTCAGTAATTGAATTCACAAAGCTTGAAAACTTTTCTTTTACCATTTCCCCATCAAGATTACCACAAGCAGTAATGATGATAGTTGAAGATTTAAGCATATCAACATATGCATCATAAAGTTTCTTTCCATCAAGATTTTTTACATCCTGCTCAAGCTTTTCACGGTCAATACCATAAGGCTCTCCCTGACACATAAGCTGACGAAGACGAGAAACAGCGAAAGCGCGCTTATCGTTCTTTTCTGCCTCGATATTCTGTAAAGTAAATCTTATTTCACGCTCAGATGCTTCCTTGTCAAACTCACCATTGTCACAATGAGGATTTTTGATAATCTCAATAAGGAAATCAACTGTTTCCTGTGCAATTGATTTACCGTCAAGAGAAAATCTGTCGTCAGGAATTTCTGCTGAAAATCTGATTCTTATTTTTTCACCAATTGTTGCAATACCACTGTCAAAATCAGCACCATAAAGGCTTTCAACTTTTCCGTTGAATGACTTGAAAGTATTGTATTTTTTTGATGTATGCCCCATAAGAGATGTCAACACATTCTGTGCTGCGAGATGTTCACCCATAGGAAGGTAAAAATCCACTTTAATGCAGTTTGTTTTAAACTTATTGCTGTTTATACAGAGAAACTTTACTCCATTTGCAATTTCAATATAGGATTTGTTATTCATTTATACGTCACCTTTATTTAATAGTTAACATTAAATATACCATATTTTTGAAATATTTTCCACCATTTTGATAATATTAAATTACGTATTTTACACATAAATTTCATTTTCTGTTTATTCTGCCCTTAACTTGCGTAAAATAAACATATATAGATGCAGAAACAAGTTAAATATTTATTAACGATTTCAATTTCTGTTGACATTATTATCGTTTTGCAATAAAATAGTATGGATATAGAGTTTTTTCATCCAATGAAAGGTAGCGTTATGAAAGTAGTTTACAATTTACAAAAAGCAAGTCTTCGTTTTGCACTTGACCGTTTGTTCAAGTATGTTGACAAAGACCCTCATACTAATATTGTAAAATTAAGTCATAAGATTGAACCTATCTTTAACAAGATTTTCCCACCTGAAAACTTTAAAAAATTTCAGGAGGTTGCTAAGGATAAGGACAACGTATGGACTCAGTTTGCTTTGAGTATTCTTAACGACATTGACAGAGATGTTGTTAAGCAGATGCTCCTTTCTTTTGGTATTGATGCCGGTTTATACGGCACAAAAGCCGTTCGTAAAAATCGTGAAAAATACAAGTGTAACATCCCTTTCAATATTCTTTTCGACCCTACAAGTGCTTGTAATCTTAACTGTAAAGGCTGTTGGGCTGCCGAATATGGTCACAAACAGAATCTTTCTCTTGAAGAAATGCAGAGTATTGTAACACAAGGCAAAGAATTGGGATGTCATTTCTATTGGCTCACTGGTGGCGAACCTCTTATCAAGAAAAAAGAAGTTCTTCAAATTTGTGAAAACAACAAGGATTGTATTTTCTTGATTTTTACAAATGCTACTCTTGTTGACCAGGCATTTTGTGATGAAATGAACCGTATCGGTAACATTTCTCTTGCTCTTAGTCTTGAGGGTGACGAAGAATCAAACGACTGGCGTCGTGGTGAGGGTGCTTACCAGACTACTCTCAATGCAATGGATTTGCTTAAAAAGAACAAGTGTCTTTTTGGTGTTTCCGTATGCTACACAAGAAAGAATCTCGCAACAGTTACAAGTGATGAGTTTATTGATTTTGTTATCGGTAAAGGTGCAAAATATATGCTCAACTTTAACTATATGCCTGTGGGACATGGTGCTGATAAAGAGCTTATTCCTACTCCTGAACAGAGAAAAGAGCTTTATTTCTGGAACAAGAAAATGCGTGACGGAAAATCAGGTAAACCTATTTTCATTATGGACTTCCAGAATGACGGTGAATACGTTGGTGGTTGTATCGCAGGTGGACGAAACTATTTCCACGTTAACTCTGCAGGTGATATTGAGCCTTGCGTTTTCATTCATTTCTCTGACTCAAATATCCGTACACATACACTTTTAGAGGCATTACAAAGACCTCTTTTCATGACATATTATAAAAATCAGCCGTTCAATGACAACCATCTTCGTCCTTGTCCTATGCTTGAAAACCCTGAAAAACTTCGTGAAATTATCAAGCAGACAGGTGCAAAGTCATCTGATTTACAAAGACAAGAAACTGCCGACGAGCTTTGCAGTAAATGTGACGAATATGCAAAAGAATGGGCTCCTGTTGCAGAAGAAATCTGGAACAGCACAAACCACAGAGAAACTCATACACAGTATTATCGTGATACTGATGAGGGTAAAGCTGAGTTCGGTGGTTGCACAGGAAACTGCTCAACTTGCAATATGCACAAATAAAAATAATGACCACATTCCTACAAAAAGGTTTGTGGTCATTTTAATTTTTGAATTTACAAGCACGCCTTCTTCTTGAAGGGAAGCCTGATTGTACAGAAAAAAACAAAAAAGCCGACGGAAAATTCCATCGGCTTAATTTTTTATTAGTCGTTTGTGTAAGGCATGAGAGCGATCTGACGAGCTCTTTTGATAGCTGTTGTAAGCTCTCTCTGGTGATATGCACAAGTACCTGTTACACGGC
>JAZOWH010000039.1:0-3309 GCA_045659165.1 Candidatus Fimenecus sp.
CCGATAATTGAACCTTCACCATAAAGGAGAAGAGGTGCAACAGTACTTGCGATTGTACCGCTTATAAGTGTGCCGATGCCGATAACAAATGGGAATGAAGCATCAAGTCGTTTGCCTGTTTTAAGCTCAATTGTTTCAAGAACATCAGCCTGGAACATACTTGGAAGAAGATTAGAAGCACCAAATTGTAAACCGATAAGGAACAAGAAGACGATGAAAATAACCTGTAAAATAGAGTTTCCAGTTGTGAAATAGGCGTATCCCACACCAAATGCTGCACAGTTTGCGCAAAGTGAATAGATACCTGATGCGATGTAAAGCTGTCTTGCATCGAATTTCTTTAAAAGGAAGTTCACTACAAGCATACCAACAGCGGTACCGATACCAACAGGAAGAACAAAGAGAATTTTCTTTGAAATATCACCAAGAACAGCAGCGGCAATAAATGCTTCCATAAATGTTGAGATACCTCTGAAACTCTTTAAGAATTCTGAAAAAATAATTGTCCATGCATACTTGTTTGTAACAATATCTTTAAATCCTAAAAGCGGATTTTTCTTTTCTGCAGTATAAACTGTTCTTTCACGAACTATTTTCATACCAAGTAAAACTGTAATAACACCAACAACACCACAAAGTGCTGCTGAGATTATGTATTGAAGACCTTCAACACTACGGATACTTGTGCCTGTAACCGCTTCAATAAGTTCAGGATTGTCATTTCTCCATATAAGACCAACAACAAGGACGATAACAACAGGTGCAGAGTTACCAACAGCAGATGAAATTGAACGGAAAGAAAGTACCTGGTCACGCTCTTTAAGGTTTGGTGTCATAACATTGGCAACCATATTGATTGAGTTACCAAATGTACCAAATATAGCCCAAAGTACTGCAACTGTAATAATATAAATGAAAAGAACTGTGCCTGAAAGCCCAGGAGGAGCCCAGAATGAAAGCATCATAACAATTGCCATAGGTATTGCTACAAGCATTGCAAGAGGTCTGAATTTACCACCCTTACCCATTCTTCTTCCGTCAATATACATAACAATAAAGAAGTTAAGAACAAACGGAATAATGGCTGTTAAAAGGTTGAAGAGAGATGTCTGCTCTTCAGGAAGTCTTAAAACGTTAACAAGATAAGCGTTTCTGTTACCGCCAACCATACCTGTCATTGTAGTATAAAAGAACACGCCCATAAGGTATAAGACGAATTCGCTTTTGCCGACATATTTCTTTTCGGCAGTTGAAACTGAATTACTCATATAATCCCACCTAATATTAAAGTATATGTAATTATACCATAGAAATATAAAATAAAACAGACCGCTAATTTCACGAAAAAATCAACGGTCTGTTGTTTAAAATTACTATTTTATTTCATTTTTGCAACGAGTCTGTAGATTGGAAGTCCCTGACTTACGAATTTCTGTTCATATTCTGTAACGATGTTTCCTTCAAAATCACTATTATGTAAATCAAGTGAAATTTCAGAAAGCACAAATCCATTCTGTGAAAAACTTTCAAGTGAGTATTCAAAGAATCCCTGACTATCAGTTTTCTGTGCAATAAAACCATCATCGCAAAGAAGTTTTTTGTAAATATCCAAAAAGCCCTTACTTGTAAGTCGGTGACTTTCCTGACGGGATTTTGGGAATGGTGTGCTGAAATTAAGATAGATTTCAGTAACAGTTTTTTCTCTCATGAAAAGAGGAAGATATTCTGCTTTCATTTCAAGGAAACGGATGTTAGGTATATTCTGTTTCTTTACAAGCTCACAAGCCTCTACCAAAACAGTTGGCACACATTCAATTGCAAGAATGTTTTTGTCAGGATTCTGTTTTGCGTATTCGCAAGTAAACTGACCTTTGCCACAGCCGATTTCCATAACAAGTGGAGCACTTCTGCCAAAGATTTCGTCTAAATCAAAAAAGTTTTCGTGTTCGTCGTTTGTACGGAAATCGAAAGATTCCAATGTGTATGGAATTCTCAAATCAGTACAATTTTCACGTCTTGAAGTAAGGTTTCTTATTTTTCTTGGTCTCATATTATCTCCACCTTATGCCTTGATAAATAAAATTGATGTTGCGAGTAATAACTGGGCGATGAAATAAGCATAAAGACTGACTGTTTTAATAGTCTTGTTGCCTTTTCCAACACCTAAAAGTCTGATTCCGAGAGTCAAATCAGAGATAAAGAAGAATATACCGCCAACGACAAGTATAATCATTCCCCAAAGTCCGTTTTCTGAACCGCTAGTGTAATATGTAACGCCAAAGATACACGCTTTTACAAGCATTACAATAAGGAATACACTATAAATGTGTAATGTAACATTTATAAATTTATTGCTGAGGTCGAATTTGAATACAGGCTTAAGCATAAGTGAAAATGCAAGGAAAATCACTACTGCAGCAATTATTTCTGGTAATGTAAATAATTGATTATTTTCGGTTAAAGCAAATGTGGATTTAACAAAAGCCATAACATAGAAAATATGTCCTACTAAAAAGCCTGCTGCACCGATATATACTACAGACATTCTTGGTTTGCCCGGTGGATGTGGAATGTGCATAAACAAATCACCAAACCAACCCAAAGCTAAACCTGGAATCATAAGGTTGGCATATTGTGATGTGTTGTCGGTTATGAGCATACCCAACACACCTATTCCTACAAAAGCTGTAGCAGCAATCATTTTAAATGTAAGCGATTTTTTTGTTGGTTCAGGCCAGTATGCCTTGTCATACAAAGGCAGGAAAATCAAAAATAATATGTAACAAACCCCTAATGATACTTTTAACCCCATAAAACAACCTCTTATTTTTCTTTTCTTAACAATGTACCGGCAGGGAACTGCAAATCACTCTTGATTTTAACAATCATCATAGGATGAGGTGCAGAATCGATTTCGTTTCCGTCCTTGTCGAAAAGTTCATCTGCTGTAAAAACAACAGGTTCAGTTGATGGCTGAAGAGCATCAAGCACATCACCACGAGAGAACTTGTTTCTCTGTTCAACAATTAAGTAGCCATCCTGATAATCCTTAACCTCTGCCATAACATCGTAATGACGCTTGTAACCGCCTTCAAAACTGATATTTGCATCTTCGTTAGGAGCGTTAAAGTAAAATCCTGTGCAGTAATCACGATAACTTACTTTATAAACCTCATCAATAGCCCATTGTGGTACTTTGAAATCGTCTGATGGATTTTTAAGGTATTCGTCAATAGCAACTCTGTAAGCGTTTGTAACAACAGCAGCGTAATAAGCAGATTTTGCTCTGCCCTCAATTTTAAAACTACT
>JAZOWH010000040.1:0-3956 GCA_045659165.1 Candidatus Fimenecus sp.
AGAGTTGTATCTTCACCAACTCGCAAGGCTTCGCATTTAATAAAGCCTGACTGATTTATTGTGCCACATGATACTTTATCACCAACAGATTTGTCAACAGGAATACTTTCACCTGTAAGGGCAGATTCATCAACTGCAGAATGTCCGTCAATGATTATTCCGTCAACGGAAATCTGTTCACCTGGTCGCACAACAAAAATATCACCTTTTTGCACTTGTTCAACAGGAATTTCAGTTTCAATTCCGCCTTTAATAATTGTTGCAGTTTTCGGTGCTAAATTCACAAGTGATTTAAGTGCATTTGTGGTCTTACCCTTTGACCGTGCTTCAAGCATTTTACCCACTGTAATAAGAGTTAAAATCATAGCTGCAGATTCAAAATAAAACTCGTGCAAATAGTGATGAGCCATTTCTCCGCTGACAGTTGTCATTTTGAACAATGCATAAGTGCTGTACACAAATGATGCACCTGACCCTAACGCTACAAGAGTGTCCATATTAGGTGCTTTTTTCACAAGTCCCTTAAATCCGTTTATAAAAAATTTCTGATTGATTACCATTACAACTGCAGTTAAGAGCAACTGTAAAATTCCGATTGCAAGTGGATTTGACACAAGAATTTCAGGCAACCACCAGCCCCACATAACGTGTCCCATAGAAATGTACATTAAAACTATCATAAAGAACAAAGACGAAATCAATCTTCTTTTAAGTTTTGGTGTTTCTGTGTCTTCAAGTGGGTTTTCTTCTTTTGTCGATTTGTTTTTTGAGTCTTTAAGACTTGCACCATACCCTGCTTCTTTTACTGCAGAAATGATTTTCTGTGAGTCAACAGAGCCTTCCACACCCATTGAATTGGTGAGAAGACTGACTGAGCAAGATTTTACACCATCAACAGAATTAACAGCCTTCTCAACTCTTGCAACACAGGCAGCACAACTCATACCTGTTATATTAAATTGAGTCATTTTCTCACCTTCTTTCATGGTAAAAACGGGACGATGTGGACATCATCCCTTACAAATTTTATTTATTAAAATGTTCTTTTGATGCTGTAAGTGTATTTTTAAGAAGCATTGTAATTGTCATTGGACCTACGCCACCTGGTACTGGTGTGATGAATGAACACTTGTCCTTTACATTTTCAAAATCAACGTCACCACAGAGTTTGCCCTCTGCATTTCTGTTCATACCAACATCGATTACAACTGCACCGTCTTTTACCATATCTTCTTTTACGAAATATGCAATACCAACTGCAGCAACAAGGATATCTGCTCTTTTTGTCACTTCTGCAAGGTCTTTTGTGCGAGAATGACAGATTGTAACTGTACCATTCTGACCTAAAAGCAACATTGCCATAGGCTTACCAACAATATTACTTCTGCCGATTACAACACATTCTTTACCCTCAACAGAGATGTCATAATATTTAAGCATTTCCATAATTCCTGCAGGTGTGCAAGGTAAAAATGAATGGTCGCCAATCATAATATGACCTGTATTTACAGGGTGGAATGCGTCAACATCCTTATGTGGTACGATTGCATTAAGTACTTTTTTCTCGTCAATTTGTTTTGGTAATGGTAACTGACAAAGAATACCATCAACACTATCGTCATTATTGAGTTTTTCTACAAGTTCAAGTAATTCCTCAGTTGTTGTTTCTTCAGGAAGAGCATATTCAAATGACTCCATCCCAACTTCTTCGCAACCTTTTTTCTTGTTGTTTACATATACTCTTGAAGCAGGATTATTACCCACAATAACAACTGCAAGACCTGTTTTTTTGCCCTGATTTTTAAGCGCTTCTACTTCTGCTTTGATTTCATTTCTTACTGATGCTGAAACCTCTTTACCATCAATGATTTTATACATTTCCCTGCACCTCCGCCAAATTCTTTTCTTTATTGAGTTTAACGAATTTATAAATTGTGATTACAGTACATACAATTACGAGTGCCAATGACACAAGCTGTGACACACGAAGATTTGTAGCCCCGATATAAAGGCTATCTATACGAAGTCCTTCCACAACTGTTCTTTCAAGGCCATAGATAATTCCATAGCCGAGAATAAGTTGTCCGTCAAACTTGTGGAATTTCTGACAAACGATGAAAAGCACCACAAAGCCTAAAAGACACCATACAGATTCATATAAAAATGTTGGATGCACAGGCAAATCAGGATTCATCTGAATACCATTTTCAGCAAATTCGGCTTGATGACTGTTTATGTAGTCAACAATTTTATCACTTGTCATACCAAAAATGCTTGTTGTGTTTATACCGAATGCTTCTTGATTAGTAAAGTTTCCCCAACGGCCAATACCCTGTCCAATAGGAAGAGCCATACCAATCAAATCAAGAAGCTTAAGGAATGGAAGACCTGTCTTTTTGCAGACAAAATATGCAGCAATAATGCCGCCAATGATTCCGCCATAAATAGCAAGTCCACCTTCCCAGATTTTAAAAATTGAAAGAAGATTGTTTTTGTAATAATCCCACTGGAATGCAACATAATATAATCTTGCACCGATAACTGCACCGATTATGCCATAAATAAGCACATCGACCATATGGTCAAGACTCATTTTCCATACATAAGCCTTTCGACCACCAAAAAGTGCTGCAAGAACAAAACCGAATGCGATTATAACACCGTAAAATTTGATGGTGAGGGTATCACCACCAAATGGGATTTCAAGGAAATTTTCATAAACATCAAGTGAAATTCCTAATTTTGGAAAAAAGACTTCACAATAATCAGATAAAAATCTCATATTATGCCTCCTTAATTATGGACATTGAAGAGTTTTCAAGATTGATTGCAGTTCTCAAACGATTATTAACATCGTCTACTGTAATGCTTTCAAGGACTTCTAACTGTTGGAAGAGTCCTTCACCATTGAAATATGCACCAATAAGAGAGTTTGAGATTGAGTCAATGTCATTGAAGTTCATAATGAAATTACCGTAATGTTTTTTCTTGATACGGTCAAAATCTTCTTCATTAACACCGTCATTTATAACTCGACGGAGTTCTTCGTTAATATATTCTCTTACCTTTTCATACTCATAACTTTCACCTGTGAAAATATGAGCAGAATATCCATAACCCTCAAAATATTCAGTATCAAATGTTGTGTTTATAAGTCCTTCACCTAAAAGCTTTTCGTAAAGTGAAGATGTTTTACCTGCAATAACATCAAGCAAAATGTTACTGATAATTGACTCTTTAAGTGTACGGCAAGGTGTTTTGATATCTTCTTTAAAACCAATTGCAAAAATAGGCATTGAAACGGGAAGATTTTTAATTGCAGTTTTGTGGACTACAGTTGCAGGTTCTTCCATAAACTTTCTTTCAATCTTCTTGCTTTCATTTGGTTTAAGCATTTTATCTGCAACTTTAAGCACCTGTTCAACAGTTACATTACCCGCAACAGCAAGTGCCATATTTGCAGGGTTATAGAATGTATTATAACACTCATAAAGCAAATCGGCAGTAATGTGACTTATTGATTCAACTGTACCTGCAATGTCAATTCTCACAGGGTGATTGTGATACATTGCACGAAGAAGAACGAATAAAGATTCCCAACCTGGTTCATCCTCATACATTCTGATTTCCTGACCTATGATTCCCTGTTCTTTCTGTACTGTCTGTTCTGTGAAATAAGGATTCTGAACAAAATCGAAAAGAATTTCAAGAGAGTCCTCAAAATTATCTGTACAAGAGAAAAGATAGCAAGTCTTATCGAATGAAGTATAAGCATTTGCTGATGCACCTGTTTTTGCATATCTTGCAAAAGCATCAAGTTCTTCACTTTCAAAGAGTTTATGCTCTAAAAAGTGAGCAATACCCTCAGGAATTTCTGTAAAATTTTCCTGACCTTCTACTTTAAAGCAAGTATCGATTGAACCATATTTTGTTCCGAAAATAGCATAAGATGATGA
>JAZOWH010000041.1:0-1734 GCA_045659165.1 Candidatus Fimenecus sp.
CAAAGAACTGTTTTGCAATTACGATTGCAGTAAATGCACCGATAATCACCATCCAGTATGGCATTGTTGAAGGAAGATTGAATGCTAAAAGCATACCTGTTACAACGGCGCTCAAATCCCCGATTGTGTTATGTCTTTTCATAACTTTTCTTGAAAGATATTCAAAAACCACACAAGAGATTACAGAAACAGCTGTAAGTACAAGTGAACGATATCCAAAAAGAATTACTGACGCCACAAGAGCAGGAATCATTGCGATTATAACATCAAGCATAATTGTTGTAGTTGTTGTCTTTGAACGGAAGTGTGGTGATGCACTGACAACAAGTTTTTTTGCTATTTCACTCATTTCTTTGCTTCCTCCTCTCTGATTTTAGCCTTTGCAAGTCGCATATGCTGAACTAAAGGCTTGCCTGCAGGGCAACTGTATGCACATGAACCACATTCCATACATACTAATGCGCCTGAATGTTTAAGTTTTGCTATATCACCGATTTTAGTGAATTTTTCAATGTTTGTAGGAACAAGATTAAGTGGGCATGCTGCTGCACAACGACCACAACGGATACAATCTGTTTCCTTTTTGATACTAAGGTCACCTTTCTTGAATGCCAATAAAGCATTATTACCTTTAAGTATCGGATAATTAATATCTGTGAGAGCTGAACCCATCATAGGACCACCACAAACGATTTTTTCAGGCTCTTCTGTGAATCCACCACAATAGTCAATTATGTAATCCATCATGGTACCGATTGGAACACGGACATTTTTAGGTGTTTTGATTGCTGAACCGTCAATTGTCATACTACGGCTTACAAGTGGTTTACCTGTTTCAACATAGCGTCCGACAAAAGCAATACTTGCAACATTCATTACAACGCAACCAACATCAGATGGCAATTTTCCAGGAGGCATTTTTCTGCCTGTTGCTGATTGGATAATCATCTTTTCAGCACCCTGTGGATAGCGTGATTTAAGCTTCATAACTTTAACCTTATTACTTTCAGTTGCACTGTCTGCAATTTCTTTTAAAACCTGAAGTGCAAAAGGTTTGTTATCTTCAACTGCAATAACAACATTTTGGATATTAAGGTATTTGCTGACAGCATTAACACCAAGCATAATGTTATTACTATTTTCAATACATTCACGATAGTCAACTGTGATATAAGGCTCACATTCGGCAGCATTGATAATAAGCGTATCAATCTTTGCCTCTTGTGGAAGATTAAGCTTAACATGAGCTGGGAAACCTGCACCACCAAGACCCACAAGACCTGATTTACGTACAGCAGCCACAAGGCTCTTTGCATCTGTCACAACTGGTGGAGTAAAATCATCCTCAGCCATAAGCCCGTCGCTTTCAATAACGACTGCTTTTGACATTACACCTGTTGAAAGCTTAATATCCTTGATTTCAGTAACTGTACCTGAAACCGAAGCATATATAGGTGCACTGATATATGCATCACTGTCACCTATGAGTTGTCCCACCTTAACATAATCCCCTACCTTTACCACAGGATTACATGGTGCACCAATGCCTTGTTTCATAGCAATCTGCACAAATGGTGGTTCAGGAATACGGATTACTCGCATTCCCGCAGTATTCTTGTTGTGAGCAATGTTAACACCGCCACGACCTTTTTTTACAGTTTTTAAAAGTCCTTTAACTTTTATTCGTTGCTTCACTTCTCTATCACCCTAACCTTTATTAGTTTAGAAAAATAC
>JAZOWH010000042.1:0-4364 GCA_045659165.1 Candidatus Fimenecus sp.
GACCATATGAAAGTAATAATTGAAAAATCAGATTCAAATGAACTTAATGTATATACAATCAAAAATGTATATACACAATTGACAATTGAACGAATGATAGATTTTGTAGTAATGGCAGATGAAGCAATCCATGAAACTTATAAATCAGCAATACTTGCATTTGGAGATACAGTAGATTCAATTAGGTACAGATATTTTGGTGAATGTGATGTATTATCAAAAATTATAGATGAAATTCGTAATGATCTAGAGGATAAGAAATGAAAATAATAATTTACTTTACGGATGGGATCCGGGCACAGTTTGATAATGTCAATAATATAAGTTCTGATCAGGAACTAATCAGTTTTACATATACAAATACTGTTGACTGCTTATTTCATAATGTGAGTTACTGCAAAGATCAGATTGATAGAATAAGTCTGAGGAAGGTCAGCTTATGATTAAAGGATTATATTTTAAACTCAATCTTGAAAATGAACGTGATAAGCGTATATATGATTTTTTTCAAAAGTATAGCGGATCAGGTGAAAAAATAAATATGCTATCAAATTTATTAAGCGTCTGGATTGGTATGCAAAGTATGAAAAAGCGGGAGGATAAAAATGTTTAAATATATATGGATGGGGATGATACTTGTCACCCTGATAATGTGGTTTGTATATTCTATTACTGATATCATTGTAGTTTTGTATCACAGATTCAAAAATCATGTTGTTTTTGATCTTGAACCCCTCACAACACTTTTCATTATTGCAGCACCTGTTGCATTATTTATGTCATCATTTTTATGTTGGTGTTTCATGTAGGTTGGGCTACATATTCACATAGAAAATAATTGGCTTTTATTATCACACAAATTCAAAGCAAAGGAGAACAGAGCAATGGTAAAGAGTTACAATTTCAGCAAAAAAGATGAGATCAATTCAGTTTCAGCAACACCACTTCAGAAGGTTAAGGGCCAGATCCTTAATGTAAGAGGGTGTGCTATTACAAAGAGAATGGATGAGGAAACAGGAGAAGAAAGAGAAGTTGGCTTAATTGCTGCTGATGAGGGTACTTATTCATCAATTTCTGCAACAGCGATAAAAGGTCTGGATCTTATTATTGACTATATGACAGAAGAAGAACTTTCTTCATGTCAGATAAAGGTTATTTCCTCAAAGTCAAATGCAGGCCGTGAGTTCATCACGCTTGAACTTGTATAAAAAATTACATATTATAATAGTAGAAACAGGTTTCCCAACAAGCTGATGTTTCTACTGATCAAGGGCAGCCGCATTCTCCCTCGTGGCTGTCCTTTTTAAAAGTATAGGAGGTAAAAACAATGTTAGATGTTCAGACACTTTCACAACTTATAGGATCATTAGGTTTTCCGATTGCCTGTTGTATTTACTTGGTGTATTCCAATAATAAGGCAGCGGAAAAGCACGAAAGCGAAGTAGAAAAACTCCGCGAAACTGTTGAAAACAACACAAAAGCAATGCTGAAGCTGTGCGCTAAACTTGGGGTAGATGTGGATGATTAAACAGGGCATTGATATTTCAAGATGGAATGTTGTTACTGATTTTAAAAAGGTTAAGGATTCCGGAATTGATTTTGTTATAATCCGCATTGGCGGTTCTAATGGTGGTTATTATACAGATTCTAAATTTGAGATCCATTACCAGGCAGCAAAAAAGGCAGGCCTTAAAGTTGGCTGCTATTATGATACCGGAAAAGAGTTTATTGATTCAGTTGCAGGTCATCAGGCAGCAATGCACATATTAAAACTTTTAAAAGGTCATGAGTTTGAATACCCTGTTTACATGGATATTGAAACAGCTGCAACAGTATACAGAAAAGGAATAACAGATGCTGCTGTGACGTTTGGTTCAACACTTGAAAAGTTTAAATACTTCACCGGTATTTATGCATCTGATATATCAGGTTTTAAAGACAGATTGGAACTTGAAAAAGTCAAACGCTTTTCATTGTGGGTTGCCAGGTACGGAAACAGACCGGAATATGTAAAAGATTTTGCAATATGGCAAAAATCAAATAAAGGAAAAGTTAACGGAATAACCGGTGATGTTGATCTTGATGAATGCTCTGTCAATTTTCCTTCTATTATAAAGAAGGCAAAATTAAATAATCTTGGAGGATAATTATGTCTGTAACTATAAGACTTGGAACGATTTCAAAAAGAAGAAATTCAACAAAACAACCCTCAGATACAGAACTTGCTGATGTACGCAGCGTTGATCTAAAAGATACAACAAGCTATGATGCCCCAACTTTTCTTTTGACCGGAAATGATCTTGCATATAACTATCTGAAGTGGGGCAATCGTTACTATTTCATTAATGATGTAAGGTCAGTTCGTCACAATCTGATGGAGGTTGAATGTATACTTGATGTACTTGCAACTTATAAATCAGAAATACTTGCCAGCACACAGTTTGTTTCATATTCTGCATCAACTGCAGGAAACGCAACATGGCTTGCAGATAACAGAATTCCAGTATTAAAAGAAACTGAAGTTGATTCAGAATATACTGATATAGATACCCTATTTAATTCAACTGGCTTTTATGTTTTATCTGTAGTTGGATTGAATGGTTGTGAGATTTATGCAGTTAGTAAATCAGATCTTGAAACCTTGATCACTAATGTACAAAATTGGAGATTGTCAACAGTTGCAACTATTTATAATGGCATACCAAATGCACCGTCTGGAAGTAATAGCGTACAGGCTGCAGTTGATAACCTGAGTGGATTTCTTAAAAATTTACAGGGAGCTGCAATACAATCAGAATTTCTTGGAAATGCATATTCAAATGCACCTGCTTGCATAAGATCATGTATATGGGTTCCTTTCTTATTAGATGCCTTTAAAACAGGATCACCACAAAATATTTATCTTGGAGAATTTAACACAGGAGTTACGGGGCAGCCAATAAAAGCTACACCGGCAACCGGTTATAAATCTCTAAGTATTCCATGGTTTCATACTGACTGGAGAAGATCATATTGTGAAAGCGTATATCTGTATCTGCCTCTTGTTGGTATAGTTCAATTATCGGCTGACTCCATTACTAATGCATCAAGTATAATTGTAAAATACTCTGCAACTGCTACTGATGGTTGTGTATGTTATGAGGTAGTTGCAGGTGGTCAGACAATAGGCACATACGGTGGTCAGGTATCTTCTAATTATCCTATCGGAATAAATCAACAGGCATCTGCAGGAGAGATCACACAATCGGTAATGGCTGGAGCAGATAAGATGGTTAGTACTGCAGTCAATAGCACTATTTCACCTGTTTCAATGGCTGCAGTTGCCGGAGCAGTAGCACTTGAAGGTGTAGAAGCTGCCTATAATACAGCAGATGTTGCAATGTCAACTCACATGTCATGTATTGGAGGAATAGGCGGAGGTGCCGGAGTTGGTCTATCTTTGAATGTAACTTGTTATACAGTTAATCATGAAACAATCATAACCCCGTCGGCTATGGCTGCAACTATGGGTAGACCGGTAATGAAACCAATGAGCCTTTCAGGGTTAACCGGTTATTGTCAGTGTGCTAATGGTCATGTATCAGCACCGGCCCAGGCAAGTGAACTTGATGCACTTGACCGCTATATTAATAGTGGCTTTTATATTGAATAATTGACGCCTTAAAACATTTGTTCTATATTAATATAGAAGGAAGTGTTAGCAAATTGACGCACAGGATGTTCCTGTTATTTGCGCTTGGATTGTCACCGATAAAGCACTTCCTTCTAATAAATTAAGGGAGGTATAAAAATCATGACGCAGTTTGATCTTATTCACAACATGTTGCAGCGCTTTAATGTTTACCATGAAATTGCACCTGGTACAGGTGGAGAAGTACAGATTAAAGTAGGTCGAAAGACTTCCTTTATAATAACATTTTCAAGTGCAGGTGCTTTTACAGGTATTTCTGAAGTTACAGAATAATTTTAGGAGGTTGGGAAACTATGGAATTTACATTTAGCGAATCAGTGAAACTTGCAGCAAAAGGATATAAGCCTGGAGATATTGCAGAACTTAAACTGCTTGATGAAAGCAAGTTTTCTAAGGAAGATATCTTATCACTTATTTCTAATGGTTATACTAAATCAGAAGTCAAAAAGTTAGTTGAAACATTTTCAGCTGGTTCTGATGATAAGCCGGATGAAAAGAATGATGATTCTGATGAAAAGGATGATCATAAAAAAGAGCCTGAAAAGAAATCAGAACAGGATGATCCTGGATCTGATGATTCAGATGATAAGGATGATAAGATTGATTATAAAGAACTATATGAAAAAGAAAAAAAGCTAAGGGAAGAGCTGCAGCATAAAAATGCAGCTGCAGG
>JAZOWH010000043.1:0-1953 GCA_045659165.1 Candidatus Fimenecus sp.
ATATATGAAGAAGGACTTTATGGAAACTATAAAAACAATATGGGATTTCTTTCAAGAGGAAATTCTCGGCATGAGTTGGTTAAATGAACTCATAGGGAAGTTTTTGAATTTATGTGGTTTGGATACTGCAGGTCGTGTCGGTGGAAGTGTTCACTTCTTTATTTATGACACTATCAAGATTATGGTGTTGCTAGGTGTACTGATTCTGATTATCTCATATATTCAGAGCTACTTCCCACCGGAAAGAACAAAGAAGATACTCGGTAGGTTTCACGGTATCGGCGCAAACATTATATCTGCCCTGCTCGGTACTGTAACACCATTCTGCTCCTGCTCATCTATTCCGTTGTTTATCGGCTTTACAAGTGCAGGACTACCTCTTGGTGTAACATTCTCGTTTCTGATTTCTTCACCTATGGTTGACCTCGGTAGTCTTGTCTTGCTTATGAGCATCTTTGGTTGGAAAGTAGCTGTTGTGTATGTTGTTGTAGGACTAATTATTGCTGTTATGGGTGGTACTCTTATCGAAAAGTTTCATCTTGAAAACGAAGTTGAAGAATACATCCGTAATGGTAAAACGATAGAACTCCCACAAGAAGAATTACGATTCAAAGACCGTATTAAATATGCATCGGAACAAGTTATTTCAACAGCTAAAAAAGTATTTCCTTATGTGTTGGTTGGCGTAGGTATCGGTGCTGTAATTCACAACTGGATACCCGAAGATTTTATTGTTAAGGCGCTTGGTGACAACAATCCCTTTGGTGTTATCCTTGCAACGGTTGCAGGTATTCCTATGTATGCCGATATTTTTGGTACAATTCCGATTGCCGAAGCTCTGCTCAGCAAAGGTGCATTACTCGGTGTTGTACTGTCCTTTATGATGGGTGTCACCACTCTGTCGCTACCATCAATGATTATGCTACGTAAAGCTGTAAAGCCTAAATTGCTCGGTATTTTTGTTACAATATGTACCATCGGTATTATCTTTGTTGGATACTTTTTCAACCTTATTCAACCCTTAATTCTATAAATTATTTGGAGGTATTTATTATGGCATTATTTAATTTTGGTAAGAAAAAAGAAAAGAAATCTTGTTGCTGTTGTGGTGTACCCGTACAAGAAATAACTATTACAAATGAGTGTTGTGGTAAAACAGCAGAAGATATCTATTGTATCAAGGTATTAGGTGCAGGTTGTGCATCTTGTCATCAGCAATACGAATATGTGAAAGAAGCTGTAAAGAATGTGGGACTTAATATCGAGGTTGAATATATCACCGATATGGCAAAGGTTATGGAATACGGTGTTATGAGTATGCCTGCCATTGTTGTGAATGAAAAAATTGCTGTTATGGGCAAAATTTTGAAAACTGCTGATGTAGAAAAACTTTTGCATAAATTAGAGGATTGATATGAAAAAGAAAATAGCTTTTATCTGCGTACACAACTCCTGTCGCAGTCAAATTGCAGAAGCTTTAGGAAAGCACCTGCGTGGTGATGAATTTGACTTTTATTCTGCAGGCACAGAAACAAAACCACAGATAAATCAGGATGCTGTAAGACTTATGAAAGGACTTTACGGTATAGATATTGAGCTGACACAGTATAGTAAGACCTTTGATGAAATTCCCACACCTGATGTTACTATATCAATGGGATGTGATGTTGGCTGTCCTTTCATCGGTAGAGCCTTTGATGACAATTGGGAGTTACCTGACCCTACAGGACAAAGTGACACAATGTTCCGTGAGGTAATTGAGCAGATTGCAAATAACATAAAAAAATTAGGTAACTCCCGTAATCAATAATGACAAATTTTCCACCCCTGACAAATCAGCAACAGTATTTTCTGTTGCTTTTTGTTTTGTGGGTGATATAATTATTTCAATAAACTTGAACTTTTAGGTGAAAAAATGATAAAACATATTGCAAATATACTCACGGGGTGCCG
>JAZOWH010000044.1:0-12487 GCA_045659165.1 Candidatus Fimenecus sp.
ATTAAAATCAACATCCACCAAAATCACAAATTATAAAACCATTTGCCCCTAAAATGATAATGCGTAGTGTTCTTATACATAGTAATTTTAAAATAATATGTTTTTGGGGAAATCCAAAACTATTATAAAAACACAGTAAAATCAAGCCTTTAACCCACTTTTTAAGAATAAACCAATTCCCCAAAAATATTGTTTTTGGGAGATTTTTGGGGGAAATAAATTATTTTTGGGAACTTTTTGGGAAAAGGCTTGAAATAAATTATAAGGAAGGTTTGCTATGAGAAAAAAGGATTTTAAAGGAAGATGTGTTAAGAAAACTTTGAGTAAGTGCAAGGTAGTCTGTAAGACCTATGACAATATTCAAACTGCTTATGCTGACATATTACAAGCAGATAGTGATATTAAAGAGATAAAATGTAATGTTTTACTTGATAATACTGATTACACTACTGATTTTGTATGTGTAAAAAAAGATAATGAAATTATGGTAAGAGAGTGTGTCAATAGAAATCACCTTATAAAGCCTATGACAATTAAACTACTTGACTTTTCAAAAGATTATTGGTCAAGACGTGGTGTAATAGATTGGGGGTTGGTTATCAATGAAAATTAAGGATGTTGTTAAATTCCAAAACACTACTTATAGAATAATTGATATTTCAGATAAAAAGGCTTTTGTTGTAGATTGTAATAAAAAATCAGTTCCCAAATGGATTGATTTGGAAATGCTATCTTCCTCTTCCCTTTGTCCTGAAGAATTAGGTGTTCTATCAGATATAAATGATTTGGATGCAGTTAGCAGAAAAACAGCCTACGAAAGATTTACATTGATTTCAGGGGTTTTACCCTTTATAACAGATAAGATTAAAAGGTCATCAATTATTTCTGATATATCCATAGAAAAGGGTATCAGTAAGCAAACTATAAAACACTATCTATGGCTATATCTTGTATATCAAAACGTATCAGCACTTGCTCCTAAACACCAAGAAACTGAAAGAGAATTAACACAGGATGAAAAGAACATAAAGAGTGCATTAAATAAATATTTTTACACCAAAAATAATAATGCCTTATCTACTGCATATACACTTATGTTAAAAGAAATGTACTGTGATAGTTCAGGACATTTGCTACCTCCATATCCTTCCTTTTATCAATTCAGATATTTTTACAGGAAACATAGGAAAATGCAAAACTATCTTATTTCAAGGAATGGAATTAAAAATTATCAACGTAACAATAGACCTTTGTTAGGTGATGGAATACAGGAATTTGCAAGTTCAATAGGTGTGGGAATGTTGGATGCAACAGTTTGTGATATATACCTTATTAATAAATCAGGTGAAATTGTAGGCAGACCCATTTTTACAGCCTGTGTGGATGCTTATAGTGGTATGTGTTGTGGTTATTCACTTTCTTGGGAAGGTGGAGTTTATAGTTTACGAAATCTAATGTTAAATACAATATCAGATAAGAAAAAATTATGTAGTAAATTTGGTATAAAAATTGGCATTTCAGATTGGAACTGTAATAAACTTCCTGCAACACTAATAACAGATATGGGCAAGGAATATATTTCTGATACATTTGAGCAGATTTCAGATTTAGGGGTTACTTTGATTAACTTACCCCCATACAGACCAGAATTAAAAGGTGCAGTAGAAAAGTTTTTTGACGTGATACAAAACCTATACAAACCACACCTTAAAGGAAAAGGTATTATAGAGCCTGATTTTCAAGAAAGGGGTTGTCACGATTATAGGAAGGATGCTTGTTTGACTATGGAAGAATTTGAAAAAATTATAATCAGATGTATCATTCACTATAACACAAAAATAGTCAAAGAGAGTTTTCCATACACTGATAAAATGCTATCTGACAATATAAAGCCTTTTTCAAATTGTATATGGAATTATACCTTAAAACAAATGGGTGCTAATCTTATTCAGACAGATAGCACTACACTTATACATACTTTACTGCCCAGAATAGAAGGCAGATTTACAAGAAAAGGCTTGATTGCAAATAGATTAAGATATAAAAATGATAATTTTACAGAACAGTATTTAAGAGGTGGAAAAGTTACTGTTGCATATAATCCAGAGGATGTTTCTGAAATATGGCTTATAGATAATGGAAATTATATAAAGTTTGAACTTATTGAAAATGTATATTCAAACAAATCACTTGCAGAAGTTCAGGCTTTACAGGATAAGCAGAAAAATCTTATAAAAGAAAATAGAACAGTTACATTACAGGGTAAAATAGACCTTGCACATCAACTTGAAGTGATTTCAAACAATGCTGTAAAGGGAAATGGCGATATAAAAGGTATTAGAAAAACAAGACAAAAAGAACGTGCAAAAACCCATATTGATTACGTAAAGGATGGTGTTATAAATGAATGACATTTTAAGTGCATTACCCAAAATGATTGTTGGTGAAGATATAAATTTAGAATTATCTGCTTTACCTACCTATAATGATAATATTAGATTACAGGATGCAGGAGAAAGGTTAATAGCCTTATCTGACATTTACAACATATATTTTCCTTCATCTATGTCAACTGAAATTTACTGTAAATTATATTTGGCTTTGGTACGTTCACTACAAAAGAAAAATAATCAGGATACAGTAAGACAACAGAATGAAAATCATAAAATGATACAAAGACAGGTTTATAATGGCATTATAGGTGGGTCTGATTGCTTTACAATTACAGGTTGTTCAGGAATAGGAAAAAGTTCTGCTATTTATAGAGCAATAGACTTAATTGGTGCAAATGGTATTATAGAGACGAAAAAGCCATATAGAAAAATCATCCCTTTTGTAGTAGTACAAACTCCTTTTGATTGTTCTGTCAAAGGTCTGCTATTAGAGATTTTAAGACAAGTGGATGAACAAATTGGAAGTGATTATTATTCAAAAGGTATGAAAGCAAGGGTTACTACTGATATGCTGATAGGTACAGTAAGTCAGGTGGCACTCAACCATATTGGACTTTTAATAGTTGATGAGATACAAAATATTGTCAATAACAAAAGTGGTATCAGCCTTGTCAGTATGCTAACACAACTAATAAATTCAAGTGGTATTTCAATTTGTATGGTAGGCACACCAGAAAGCACACCCTTTTTTGAACAGGCTTTACAGTTAGCCAGAAGGTCACTTGGTTTGCACTATAACACATTAGAATTTAATGAGTTTTTTCGTGATTTCTGCAAGACTATTTTTGAATATCAATATACAAAGGAAAAGGTTGAATTGTCAGAAAGCATCCTACATTGGCTGTATGAACATAGTGGGGGTATAATTTCAGTAGTTGTTTCTCTTTTACACGATTGTCAGGAAATTGCCATATTAAATGGAACAGAAAAAATCTGTCCTGAAACCTTAAATTTGGCATATCAAAAAAGGCTGTCAATGTTGCATACTTATATTGAACCAACTATAACTAAAAGAAAACAAACTGCAACACGTAAGAAAACTACTGAAATATATAATGAAGTGACAGAAAAAGTTAGTAATACTGAAACTACAATATCATCTCTTGTAGAGAAAGCAAAGGCTGAATGTTTGGATGTAGTGGAATTATTAAAACAGCACTTTTCAATTACAGAGGTGCAAATATGATAAGTTACCTTCCTACAATCTATCCTGACGAGTTGGTTTATAGTTTGCTGTGCAGGTACTATATTCATTCAGGATGCTTAACTAATAAAATGGCATTGGATGACTTGTTGCAAAAAAGGTGTCATAATCCTTCCAAAGAGTTTATAGGACACTTAAACTCAAATGCAGTAAAGAAAATTGAAGAAGTAATCCCTATGGATAGACTTGTTTTAGAACATACTATGTACCCACAGTATGCACGTTTCATCCCACTTAATGAAAAGAAAAAGGCTATCCACCATTTATGGTATGAAGTTTGTGACCCCCACTTCCTTTTTGCCATACTTCCCAGAACTCAAAATGATTTACACTTAAAATACTGTCCTTTGTGTGTTCAGGAAGATAGAGAAAAATATGGTGAGACATACTGGCACAGAACACACCAGATAAGAAATATGAAAAGTTGTTATAAACATAAGTGTATGCTTGTAAGTTCTGATGTATCAGCCAAAAGTGAACATTGCTTTTCCCTTTCTTCTGCTGAAGAATGTGTAAAGAATATTAAGCCTGTAATGGCTGATAGTAATATACAAAGATTTTCAGAGTATATGGCTAATGTGTTTGATAGTGCTATTGACTTTGACAAAGATATTCCTATAAGTGCTGTTTTACATTATGGGTTGGTTGGTACAAAATATTTGTCAAAGACTTGTACCACTAAATATACAAAGAAGTTATCAGAAGATTTACAGGCTTTTTATACTGAAATGGGGTTAAGTGAAATTGCAAGTTTAAGCCAGATACAAAGGCTGTGGTTTGGTAAAAGGTTTGATTTTTCTGTGGTATGTCAGATTGCTTATTTTATAGGTATGAGTGCAGAAGAATTAACACATCCTGAATTATCAGCAGAACAGATAGAACAAGAAAAACAAACTCACTATATGATAGACAAACAGCCTATTAATTGGAAACAACTTGATAATGAACTTTCACCCAAATTAGAGAAGTTTGCACAGGCTGTATATAATGGTACTGCAAGTAATATAGGCAGACCTGAAAGAGTATCAGAAAAAATGGTTTATAGACAATTTCAGTTAGAAGACCATAGGCTTGAACAAATGCCCAAATGTAGAGCAATTTTTGAAAAGTATTCAGAACCCTATGAAGAAAATTGGTCAAGAAGAATTATATGGGCATATCACAAATTAAAGGCTGAAACTGATATTTTTTATTGGTCTGATTTACGTAGATTGTCAGGAGTTAAAAAGAAAAACATAGGAAAAGTAATTCCCTATATACATAAGCATACAGACAGAACTACTGCAAATACTATTATTAAATTGGTAAATGCTTGATTTTGATTAATCATATTCAAACACACACTTTTTAATCTTTTTTACCTATAAATATACAAAGAATACAGCCGTCACAATTTCGTGACGGCTGTATTCCTGTTTTGAGAATTTGATTAGTTAATCTCTTAATTCTGAAATTAGTTGCTTAACAATAGATATTTTAGATGGTGATAATCCTTCAAGGCTTACAAGATTTCTTGGCTCAACTGCCTTTCTATCACTTATACCCAACAGGTAATCACTTGAAACCCCATATAAATATGCTAATTTAATCAGGCTATCGAAGGATGGCTGACGTATGCCATTTTCATAGGCTGATACTACTGAAGAAGTAATACCAATTCTTTTTGCAACCTGACCTTGTGTTAACTCCATTTCTACTCTTAATTCTCTTAATTTTTTTGACATTTCAACCATAGGAACACCTCCAATTTTCAACATTTTATAATAGAAATAATTTCTATTGGTTGAAAATTCATCTGTTAGTTTATATTTTTTGCTCTATCAGTTGAAATTATAAAGAAAAAGTGATATAATATTCAAATAAAGTACATAGGAAGTGATTGCTTTGGAAAGTAAAAGATGTTGCTTTACAGGACACAGACCAGAGAAACTACACCTACCAGAAAGAAAAGTAAAGAAACTTCTGGAAGAAGAAATTAAAAAGGCTGTAGAAGATGGTTTTTATACCTTTATTACAGGTATGGCACGTGGAATAGATATGTGGGCAGGAGAAATTGTTTTATCACTAAAAAAGAAAAATCCTGATATACACTTAATATGCACTCCACCTTATGAAGGTTTTGAAAAAAGGTGGGATATATCAGAACACAAACTATATCATAAGATACTTGAAAAGGCTGATTATACTAAATATATCTGTGGACACTATTCAAGGTCTTGCTTTCAAATTCGTAATTGCTATATGGTAGACCACTCTAAAAGAGTAATTGCAGCATTTAATGGTGAAAGTGGTGGTACTAAAAACACCATAGCCTATGCAAATAAAAAAGGTGTTGAAGTAGTAAATATTTTTTTGGACAGCATTTGAAAATGTATTTCAAACACACTTTTTGTTCTTTTTATAGTTGATATGCACACTATTACAATTGCCTGTTTTGACATATTGACAGTTTTTTCTAAATCTATTGACATTTTTCGCAAAAACGAATATAATTATATGTAGATTATAAAGAAGGTGTGTAAAACTATGACAGGTTATATTACAGCCAAAGAAGCGTCTGAAAAATGGAATATAACAGTAAGAAGTGTGCAATATTTGTGTTCTTCAGGAAAAATTGAAGGTGCTGTCAGGTTTGGAAAAACTTGGGCAATACCTGATGATGCTGAAAAACCAAATGACGATAGGATAAAACACGGTAAATATATTAATTGGCGAAATGAGATTAAGGGGGAACAAAAATGAAAATCGCAGAAGTCATTAAGTATGAGGGTGATAACTCCACTTTTATATGGAAACATCCAAGTGAAGATTTTAACACCAAATCACAGTTGATTGTTCACGAATCACAGGAAGCAATCTTCTTTATGAATGGTCAGTTATTGGATTCCTTTGGGCCAGGCAGACACACTCTTGATACACAAAACATTCCTTTGATTGGAAAGTTTTATAACAAGGTGTTTGACGATGAAAGTCCTTTCCATTGTGAAGTGTACTTCATTAACCACACAGAGCAAATGGCTATTAAGTGGGGTACTGATAGTAAGATAGAATATGTTGAGCCTACATATAACTTCCCTATACAGATAGGTGCAAGTGGTGAAATGAATTTAAGAGTAATTGATGCAAAGAAATTACTTGTTAAGATTGTAGGAACAGAAAGTGTGCTTACACAAGCAGGATTAACTCAAAAATTCAGAGCATTTTTAATGACAAAGTTTAAGACTTATCTTTCAACCTATATCAGAACTAATGCTATTAACATTTTCCAGATAGATGAAAAGATAACAGAAATGTCTGATACCTTAAAGGGTATGTTGTTACCTGATTTTGAGGAATATGGTTTATCTCTGGTTCATTTCTTTGTTACTACAATCGTGAAACCAGAAGAAGACCCAGCATACAAGAAATTCAAAGAACTTCATTTCAGACAGTATGCTGATATAGCAGAAGCAAAATTACGTCAGAATGTAAGTGTAATTGAACAGGAAACCAAAAAGCAGGAAATGATTATTGAGGCTGAAGGTCTTGCAAGTAAGAGAGCAATCGAAGGCTACACCTATGCACAGGAAAGAGGATTTGACGTTGCTGAAACCTTTGCAGGTAATGAAGGTGGCGAGAATATGGCAAATCTGGGAATTGGTCTTGGTGTTATGGCAGGTGTTGGTGGTACAGTTGGTGGCATAGTAAGTGATAGTTTAGGTAGTGCTGTTACACCTGCAAAGCCACAAGCAACAATTAAGTGTAATAATTGTGGTAAAGAAGTTCCTAATAATGCAAAATTCTGTTTAGAGTGTGGCTCAAAAATAGAAGTTCTTGCAGAAAATGAAATGATTTGTCCTAAGTGTGGCAAAAAGACAGCCAAAGGTAAGTTCTGTATGGAATGTGGTGAGAAGTTACAGGCTGTATGCCCTAACTGTGGTAAGGAAATAACTACGGGTGCCAAATTCTGTTTAGAATGTGGTACAAGATTGGAGGACAAATAAATGAAGAATAATATTAAAATCATTTCTTCTGCTGTTATAGTTGCAGCAGTTGTATCATTGTTATTTATGGTTGTGCCTATAACAGATGCTTTTGTGATATCCTATGTATTTACATTGATTGGCATTTGTGGTGTTACAGGTAGTCTGTGTATATTTGGTAAAGGTAACAATAAAGCACCACAGGGTTTTGCTTATATATCTTCTGCTGTTACATATGTGATTGTAAGTTTAATCTTTTCTGTTATTGCTTGTATTGTTGTTCTATCACTTAAATGGACACTTGTAATTCATGTTGGAATATTAGCAGTATTTGTTATCAGGATTATTGCACTTTCGTCAAGCAATGAATATATCAGTAAATTAGACGAAGTATCAAATGAAAAAAGCAAAGAATTTCAAAAAGAAAAACAAAATTATTGGAAATAAATCTTAAAGGAGTGTATTCAAATGAAACAATTAACTTGTGAAATGTGTGGAGGAACTGATTTGATTAAACAGGATGGCGTATTTATGTGTCAGAACTGTGGAATGAAGTATTCAGTTGAAGAAGCAAAAAGAATGATGATTGAGGGTACTGTTGATGTACAGGGTACTGTAAAAGTAGATAACTCTGCTTTTGTTGAAAAATATCTTGCCAATGCACGTAGAGCTTATGAAAAGGAAGATTGGGAAGAAGTTGAAAAGTATTACAATATGGTAGAGCAGAATGCTCCTAATAATATGGAAGCAGTATTTTTTAGTGCATTTGGTAAGGCTATGCTTTCTATGACAGACGATGACTACTACAAAAGACAGCAGAAATTCAATGTACTCATTAAATCAATATCAGTAATTAATGATTACTATGAAGTTACAAATGAAGATAAACAAATGGTACTCAATAAGATTGCAGACGCTATTACCAAAATGTATAATGTTACATTTGTTTACAATACACAGGCGGGTGCAGGTGTTGGTGGAAACACATGGATGAAAAACTTGCTTAATCAAGTTAAAAATGGATATGCAACAGAATTAAATCAGATTTTAGCAGTACATAATGAGCCTTATATTCAGGAAATATTGAACAGAGTTAATGCTCTTCAAACAGCAGGTGGATGTTATGTTGCTACTGCTGTATATGGTTCTTATGATTGTCCAGAAGTTTGGACACTTCGTAGATATCGTGACTATGAACTCGATGCTACTTGGTATGGTAGAGCATTCATTAAAACTTACTATGCTATCAGCCCTACAATCGTTAAATGGTTTGGAGATACAGAGTGGTTTAAGAAACTTTGGAAAGGCAAACTTGATAAGATGGTAGCCAAGTTACAGGAACAAGGCTATGAAAACACAAGATATAACGATAAATATTAAGAGGTGAATTAGTAAGTGGAAGCGCTTAAATGTAAAATGTGTGGTGGCAATCTTCAAGTAACAGAAGGACAATCCTATGGTACTTGTGATTCCTGTGGCACAACAATGACAATACCAAAAACAGTTGACGAAAGAATATTAAATTTATTTAATCGTGCAAATGATTATAGGTTAAACAATGAGTTTGACAAGGCTCTTGCAACCTATGAAAGTATTTTGAGTGAAGATAATACCAATGCAGAGGCACATTGGGGTTGTGTAATTTCAAAATATGGTATTGAGTATGTAGAAGACCCTGCAACTCATAAAAGAATTCCTACTTGCCACAGAGTACAAAGCACTTCCATTCTTGCTGATTTGGAGTATAAGAAGGCTTTGGAGTATGCGGATGATAGTTCAAAGGAACTCTACACCAAAGAAGCAACAGAAATATCTGAAATTCAGAAAAGAATACTTGCTATTGCAAATCAGGAAGATGCCTATGATATATTTATCTGTTACAAGGAAACAGATGAATATGGAAAAAGGACAATGGATAGTGCATTAGCACAGGATATCTATTTCCAATTAAAAGACGAAGGTTACAAAGTTTTCTTTTCACGTATAACACTTGAAGATAAGTTAGGTCAGGAATATGAGCCATACATATTTGCAGCATTAAATTCAGCAAAGGTTATGTTAGTTGTAGGTACAAAGCCTGAATATTACAATGCTGTATGGGTTAAAAATGAATGGTCAAGATTTTTGGCTCTTGCTAAAAATGACAGAAGTAAACTTATTATTCCCTGTTACAGAGATATGGATGCTTATAATCTCCCTGAAGAATTGTCTTTATTCCAAAGTCAAGATATGGGCAGAATTGGTTTTATACAGGATTTAATAAGGGGCATTGGTAAGGTAATAGTTAAAGACCAAACTGTTGAAGAAAAGGCTACACCACCTGTTGAAGAAAAGAAACCAGAACAAGTACGTCTTATGACCATTGAGGATGTATTTACAATTACAGGTAGAGGAACAGTTATTACAGGTGCTATTGAAAATGGAACTGTAAGTATCAATGATACTGTTATAGTAAATAATATTCCTTTTGTTGTTACAGGCATAGAACAATTTAGAAAGATAATCAATACTGCATCAGCAGGAATGTCAGTAGGTATTTTATTAAGAGGTGCTACAAAGGAAAATTGTAGAGCAGGAGATTTTGTATATAAAGAAGGTCTTGTTGCTACTTCTACCACTTCCACCAATGCACCTAAAACCCCTGATGATATTGCAAGAGAATTGTTAAATGCAGGTTATCAGGATAGAAGAATTGAAGCCATTAAGATTTTACGTGAAAGAACAGGATTAGGGCTTAAAGAGGCAAAAGATGTTGTTGATAGAGTATTCCCTCCTATAACATATTCAGGTGGTGGCACACAAAAAAGTGGTGGCTGTTATGTAGCAACCTGTGTGTATGGCTCTTATGATTGCCCAGAAGTTTGGACATTACGTAGATACAGAGATTTTGAATTGGCTGAAACTTGGTATGGCAGATTATTTATCAAGACCTACTATGCTATTAGTCCTACACTTGTAAAATGGTTTGGTAAAACAAATTGGTTTAAGAAAATGTGGAAGGGTACTCTTGATAGTATGGTTTCTAACCTTAAAGAGCAAGGATTTGAAGATACACAGTATGAAGACAGGAAGTGGTAATTACTATGGCAATATTTAAGTGTAAAATGTGTGGTGGCACACTTGAAATAAATAATGGTGAAAGTATTGCTACTTGTGAATACTGTGGTGCAAAGCAAACCCTTCCTACTGCGAAGGATGAAAATATACAAGGTCTTTTTAATCGTGCAAACATTTTAAGAATGAAATGTGAGTTTGACAAAGCAGAGCAATTATATGAAAAGATTGTTCAGACAGACCAAACACAAGCAGAGGCATATTGGGGTTTGATACTTTGTAAATATGGTATTGAATATGTTGAAGACCCTAAAACCTTCAAAAGAGTTCCTACCTGTCATAGAACTTCCTTTGAAACCATAGTATCTGATAATGACTACAAATCAGCCATTGAAAATGCTGACGTTTATCAACGTGGGATTTATGAGGAAGAAGCAAAGGAAATAGATAGACTTCAAAAAGAAATATTGGAACTATCTAAAAAAGAAAGCCCATATGACGTATTTATATGCTATAAGGAAACTGACGATACAGGAACACGTACCCAAGATAGTGTTATAGCAAATGATATATATTATCAGTTGACACAGGAAGGCTTAAAGGTATTTTATGCAGCAATCACACTTGAAGATAAGTTAGGTTCTGCCTATGAGCCTTGTATCTTTGCAGCCTTAAATTCTGCAAAAGTTATGCTTTCCATTGGTACAAAGTCAGAATATTTTAATGCAGTATGGGTTAAAAATGAATGGTCAAGATTTCTAAAACTAATGAAAAATGACAGGAGTAAAATGTTAATTCCCTGTTATCGTGATATGGATGCATATGAGTTGCCAGAAGAATTTGCACACTTACAGGCACAGGATATGAGCAAAATAGGATTCATAAATGATATTGTAAGAGGAATTAAAAAGGTTGTTTCTAATAACACTCCTGAACCTCCTGTAAATTCAAATGCTTATACAGGATTTTCAGCTGTAGATAATATTGCTCCTTTAATTAAAAGAATGTATTTATTCCTTGAAGATAGAGAAATTGAACGTGCAGATGAGTTTTGTGAACAAATACTAAATTTAAATCCTGAATCAGCAGAAGCATATATAGGAAAACTTCTTATTGATTTTAAGTGTACTTGTAAAGAAGATTTGTCAAAACAAAGTTCCATAATATCAAACAACAAAAACTATCAAAAGGTTATTAGATTTGGAAATGAAGAAGAAAAGAGATTTGTAGAAGAAGCAAATAAAATCATATTAGAGAGAATAGATGAAAGGAAACGTATTGAAGAACAGGAAAATGAATTAAAACGTCAGAAATTAGAAAGTGAAAAACCTGTTTATGATATAAAGCCTGTTTTGGATTATCCTATTCATTATGGTGCGTGGAAAAATGAAATCTCATCTCTTGAAACACCAGAAGTTTATGAAAGGTTTTGTGCTGAAAATGATTGGCAAATAGAATATAGACAAAGGTGCTATGTTGAACTTCTAAAACGTGATGCAGTTTGGAGACCTGATGAACGTATAACAACTCAAATTTCTAACAATGACTATACCAAATCATATATGTATTTTGGACTTTGCAGACATTGTGGTGGGTATTTTGAGGGTTTGTTTAAGAAAAAATGTGATAAATGTGGAAAAGGTAAAGATTATTAACCACAATAAAATATTATCATAAGAACAAATGATTATAATACTTGGACACATACAGGTAAAAGCACAACATAAAAAATTATCCTTCTTTGAAGATATTTTTCAAAGGAGGATTTTTTATGTCTATTAGTGAAATTGTTGCTTTTTTAGAAGATGCGTATG
>JAZOWH010000045.1:0-6284 GCA_045659165.1 Candidatus Fimenecus sp.
CCTTCACCACCGACAAGTATTGTTGCCACAACCGTCATTGTGAAATTATTCCAGCTTGTGTCACCAAAATAAGCAACCCTACCTGTATTTGAATACTGCATACCTGTTGTTGTGTTTACAAGAGCACCTTTTTTAATCTTCCATTTTCCGTCAGTTGCGAAATCCCAGTCACGCTTTGCAAGTGAAGTATTGAACTTCTCGTGAGCAAGTTTTTCACCTGTTTTATTATCTGTAACAATAAGGTTATCAAACTTTGCTGATGTATACCAAGTGCCCACGCCAACTGCACCTGAAATTGTTTTTTCTTCAATTTCTGCACCTGAGAATGTGTGGTTAAGTACCGCTGAGCCCTGATTTCTTGAGAAAAGCTTCTGAACATAATAGTTGATTGAGCCTGTTACCTGATGATTATTAAACCAGATAAGGTCAGGTGCCCAATGTGTTGCAGTAAGTTCACCGAAAAGTGGTGCATAAGCAGCCATTTCAACAATGTCACCGTTTCTTTCAAGACCCGTCATATATGCAGCCTCTGAAAGTGCAGAATTAAGAGTATTGCTACGTGAAGCATATTCACCAACAAAAACCTTAATTCCACCACCGTAAATGGTGTCTGTCATATCAGCTACTTCTCTCTTGTAATTGTCTTCATCATAATAGTCAGCATTTTCATAGAACCATGATGGGTCATTGTAGTAATGATGGTCAGTTGCTGCTGCAAAATCAGATGCATCTGTTGAGCCCATTTTATCAAGCTCACTCTTTGCATATTCATAAGATTCCAAGTAGTCCTGACCGCTGATACCGTCGTCAATACCTGATGAATAAATCAGTTCAATACCCTCGTAAAGTTCTGGATTCTTTGCTTTTGCTTCATTAAATGATTTAAGGAAGAATGAGTATCTTTCAAAATAGCCCTGTCCCCAGTTTTCGTTACCGATACAGATATATTTAAGTTTGAATGGTTCTTCACGACCTAAATCGATACGAACTTTACCCCATGTTGTATTTTCGTCACCACGGCAGAATTCAACAAGGTCGTGCATATCCTGAACATACTGTTTGAACTGTGCACTATCCATTGGAAGAGGTCCTTTGCCTCTTGCCTGACAGTAAAGTCCTGCATTGAGAACTGGCACACCGATTGCACCGATATCCTCTGCAAGCTGGAAATATTCGAAGAAGCCTAAACCATATGACATATAGCAAGGTATCGGGTCATCAGTGAGTTCAATGTTTGTCCAAAGATTTATACCCTGTTTTCTTGTTGCAACATCACCGAATTTTCCGTTAAATTCCAATGGAAGACCATTTTTACCTGTACCGATTGAATCCTTCCAGTCATATGCAGATGCATCATCGTGACCTTCTGTAATACAACCACCTGGGAAACGAAGGAATTTTGGCTGAAGTTCTTCTAAAAGCTGACACATATCAGCTCTTAAGCCATTTTCTCTGTTCTTATATGTATTTTCAGGGAAAAGTGAAATCATATCGAAATATGCTTCACCATTATCAATAAGCACCTGTAAGGTCACATTTGAATGTGCAGTAACAGATGGAGTAAGTGTAGCAGTATATTTTGTCCAATCATTTGATGTTGCAGGAATAACTGTACTTGCAACAACATTTCCGTCTACTGCAAGATTTACATAAAAATTACCCTCATAGCCTTTCTTTGACTTAGCATAGAAGGATACGTTATAGTTTTCACCATCTTTAATGCTCATACCATCAAGGAAACCGTGGTTTTCAACACCTGCTTTTGTTTCTGTATCATTCTTGATGATAAGATAGTGTGGATTATTCTCATTAAGAGAGTGATTTGGAAGATAATCCACCTTAAGTTTTGAGCCACCTACTGCTGTCCATCGATAAAGCTCATCATCCTGTGCAATATGGTTATACTCAAATGAACGGTTAACTACCATTTCTGCATAAAGACCACCATCTGCAGCAAAGTTGATATCCTCAAAGAATGCACCGAAAAGCAAATCACTGATATCGTGAATTTCATCCCCTGCATCAATATTAAGAGAATATGCACCATTTGTATCGTATGGTGATACAGTGTTTGCACCTGTATTATCAACAACTATTTCAGGAGTTTCTACTACTCCTCCACCACCATTACCACCGATTGAACATGCAGTAAAGGTTGAAATGAAAACAGCAATCGCCATTACAACGCATATAAATTTAATCTCTGACTTACTCATAACTTTTCCCTTTCGTTTTGTAAATGTTATCCTTTCTATTATATAGGAAACATATCGTGTAGTCAACAAAATAATATGTGTGTTTATTGACAAAAGGGTGGTTTTTGTGTATAATTTGAAACTGAATTTCAAATTCATTTTGAAGGGAACTAATATGAGTTACATTACAAAACAAAGCAAATTGGTTTATGAATTTTTAGAAAACAATCCACACAAACATTTTTCTGCTGAAGAAGTGTATTTCTCTCTTATTTCACAAGGTGAGCATATTGGCAGAACAACTGTTTATCGTCAATTGGACAAACTCTGTGAAAATAACAAGGTTCGAAAATTCAATTCAGGTGATAATGATGCTTGTTGTTATCAATTTGAAAGTGAAAACTGTCATAATCACTATCATCTGAAGTGTTCTTCCTGCGGAACACTCATTCATACAGAATGTGATTTTCTTGATAAACTTTCAAGCCATATTTTTGATGACCACAAGTTTACTATTGACGGTTCAAAAACTATTCTTTACGGAATATGTCATCAATGTAAGGAGGAGAATGCAATATGACACCAATTTTACACGCAGACATTCATACTCCTATATTATCTTTTAGCGGAATAATTGACATCGTTCTTGATGGTGTGGTTGATTCACTTAAAACATTACCATTTCTTTTTATTGCTTTTCTTGTAATTGAGTTTCTTGAGCACAAGGCACAGGATAAAGTCAAACACCTTTTCACTCGTGCAGGAAAAGCAGGACCTTTTATCGGTACATTGCTTGGTTGTGTTCCTCAGTGTGGATTTTCTGTTATGAGTGCAAATCTATATTCAAGTGGAATAATTGCCTTAGGAACACTTGTTGCTGTTTTTCTTTCCACATCTGACGAAGCAGTAATTCTTCTGGCTACTGCACCCAACGGGACTTTTGAAATTGCAAGACTGATTATCACAAAGATTGTTATTTCTCTCCTTTTTGGATATACCATCTATTTCATAGAAAAGAAATCACACAAAAACCATCACCACCATCACTCACACGATTTGTGTGAGCATGACCATTGTGGTTGCGAAGAAAATGGTGGAGTATTACGTCCGGCACTTATTCATACAGGCAAGGTTTTCGGATTTTTGCTTTTATTTACAGTAATCATAAATCTTATTGTGTCGTTTATCGGTACAGAAAAGTTATCACAGCTTTTGTTGTCCGATTCTGCTCTTCAGCCTTTACTTTCTGCACTTATCGGTTTTATTCCAAACTGTGCATCTTCAATCCTTATGACACAGCTTTATGTTCAGGGTACACTCAGCTTTGGCGCTTTGATTGCAGGACTCTGTACAAACGCAGGCGCAGGAATGCTTATACTTTTCCGTGAAAAATCAAAGGTAAAGGAAAGTTTTAAAATCGTTGGAATTATGTATCTTTGCTCAATTATTCCCGGATTAATTCTACACATTTTTGAAAGATTTTAAAATAGTTCTTTACTTTCAAGTTTTAATGTGTTAAAATGTAAAAGGATTAAACCTCGGGAGGCTTGTAAAAATGGGAATTGATTTTAAAAACGAAAACACAGAGTTTCTTGTAAAATGCATTTTACAGTTAAAGGATGAAAAGGAATGTTACGATTTCTTTCAGGACCTTTGCACAGTAAACGAATTTCATTCAATGGCACAGCGCTGTGTTGTTGCTAAAATGCTTTCTGACAAGAAAGTTTATAGTCAAATCGTTAAGGCAACAGGCGCTTCAACTGCAACAATAAGCCGTGTTAATCGTTCACTTCAGTATGGTGCTGACGGTTACGAAAAGATTTTTGATAGAGTTGAAGAATGAGTTACGGTATTTTTTCATCAGTTTATGATATCCTGACCGAAAATGTAGAATACGAAAGAATTGCCGACAGAATATGCTCTCTGTTACACGAAAACAGTGTTGACGGAGGGCTTTTACTTGACTTAGGTTGCGGAACGGGTACTCTTTCTTTTTTGTTGGAACAAAAAGGTTTTGATGTTATTGGTATTGATGCCAGTGAAGATATGCTTGCTGTTGCCAACGAAAAGAAATACGATGAGGACTCCTCTGCCCTTTTCCTTTGTCAGAAGGCAGAAGAGCTTGACCTTTATGGCACTATAAACTGTGCTGTTTCAAGTCTTGATACTTTTAATCACATTGACTCCATTGACAAAATTGAAAAGGCTATTTCCCTTGTATCTCTGTTTATGGAAATGAACGGAATATTCATTTTCGATATGAACACACCATATAAACACAAAAAAGTTCTTGGGAATAACACTTTCGTATATGATATGGACGAAGTTTATTGTGTATGGCAAAATTCTTATGACGAAAACGCAGAAAGAACTGATATTGACCTTGATTTCTTCATAAAAAATGAAGACAACGAGGATTATGAACGATACAGTGAGAATTTTTCGGAATATGTCTACGATTTGGATAAAATTACTGATATAATAAAAAAATGTGGTTTTACACTTTTAGGAACACTTGACGATTACAATAAATATACACCAAGTGATACCACTGAAAGAATAACATTTATTTGTAAAAAAACTGAAACTATTTTTAAGGATGAATTAAAATGAACGAACTTGTAAGAATGATTTCAGAGGACGGTACTTTATACTGTCTTGCTCTTAATTCAACAGAAATGGTAAAAGAGATGCAACAGATTCACAACACATCAAAAGTATGCTCTGCTGCTCTTGGCCGACTTATCACTGCCGCATCAATGATGGGTGTACTTTTAAAGGGTGAAAAGGATACTCTTACTCTTAAAATAAGTGGTGGCGGACCTGCATCCCCTGTTGTTGCTGTTGCAAACTCAAAAGGTCAGGTTAAAGGTTATGTTGGTGATTCAAGAGTTAATCTCCCACTTAACAATAAAGGCAAGCTTGATGTTTCAGGCGCTGTTGGTAAAGACGGTTTCCTGACAGTTATTAAAGACTTAGGATTGAAAGAGCCATACTGTGCACAGACACCTATTATTTCAGGTGAAATCGCAGAAGATATCACAGCATATTACGCAACAAGTGAGCAGACACCTACTGTTTTTGCTTTAGGCGTACTTGTTGACCCACAGACAGAAGAAGTTCTTTTGGCTGGTGGATTCTTAATCCAGTTACTTCCTACTGCAGGTGATGACACAATTTCACTTGTTGAAAAAAGTCTTGAGGGAATCAAACCGGTTACAACAATGCTTGCAGAGGGACTTACTCCGGAAGATATCTGCAAAACTGTTCTTTCTGAATTCCCTATGCAGTTACTTGATACACAGACTGTGGAATATAAGTGCGATTGCAGCACAGAACGAGTAACAAAAGCACTTATCAGTGCAGGTGAAGAAGGTCTTCGTGAAATGGCTGAAGATGAAAAAACTGAAGTTTGCTGTCATTTCTGCAATAAAAAGTACATCTTCCCAAGAGAGAAAATTCTTAAGCTCTTAAAAGAAGCAAGTAAATAAACAATGTGAAAACTCCCCACAAAATCGTGGGGAGTTTTTGTGACAAATTGTATTTTGTAGTTCCGTTTAAACAAATTGATAAAGCCTTATTTTTTACGAGTTTTATATATTCCAACTGTTGAAACGATGGCAATTATGAAAGGTATGATAAGATAGTTTGATATTTTGTTCGATACCAAAATGGTTGTTGGTCCATCAGCGCCGCCAATGATTGATGCACTCGTATCAACATTATTCATCACAAAATCAAAGTATATGAAACCAACAAAACTAACTATAAAATAACATATTGCAAGAATAAAAACTATAATGAAAATTATTCTCCACTTTCTTCTGCGAGATTCATTTTGTTGTGCTATTTGTTGGTTTAATATTTCTAACTTTTTAGCAATAACTTGAATTTCCGAATTATCGTCAAGTTTAATTGTTGCATCTAAAAGCACATTAACAGAAGTATCAAGTTCCTCTGCAATATGTATTAGCATTTCAGAATCCGGAACCGATAACCCGTTTTCCCATTTTGATATTGTTTGTCGTACTACATTTAGTTTTATCGCAAGTTCATCTTGGGAGAGACCTTTAGATTTTCTAAGATTTT
>JAZOWH010000046.1:0-2902 GCA_045659165.1 Candidatus Fimenecus sp.
GCAGGAAGTCCTAAAATTGTTTTTAACTCTTTAACTAATTGCCAGCTGTTAAATGCGTCAAGGAAGTTAATATAACCTGGTCTGCCGTTAAGGATTTCTATTGGAAGCTCACTACCATCTTCCATATAAATTTTTGATGGCTTCTGATTTGGATTACAACCATATTTAAGTTCAAATTCTTTCATCTCAATATCTCCTTACTTATTTTTATTTACGATTCTTGAATCATACTTCCCTGTTTCTAAATCTATGTATCTTACAAAGAGAGAAACTTTATTGTCTTCATTCAAGTTAGTCCAGATTAAATCTGTTAATTCATCAATTGAAACATCTGGTAATTCGAGTGTTTTTGGCTCACCCTCAAAGCTTGGGAGTGGATTGCCATCACATTTATAAGTATGAATAAACTTTGCTTTACCAGGAAGTGGATTTGAATATGCATAAGTATATCTCTGGCAAGATGAACCATCACCATCAGCAGATTTTAAAATTGATAAAGCGTAATTCATATCGCCATTTTCGTTATGAATAATACCAGAAATACGAGGTGTATAGTTTGGTGCATCATCTTCAAATTCACGAGTACGAAGTGATTGCTCAAAAGTCATTTGCTTGTCCATAAGCTCGTAAATTGTATCGGTCTGGTCACCATTTGTAACAATAGTCTTGTTACCTAAAACACGAACTGGTGCATAGATAATAAGGTGTGGGTCTGTCATTTTTGACTCATCAAAAGCCTGAGTTCTTATACCTTCACCATCTTCAATAAAAACTCTGTTACGACTATTTTCGCTTCTGCCCATAATAAAATATGCAGTAACTGCTTTTTTACCATCAGCGCTTTTACCAATTATAATACCTCTGCCGTGATAAGCGAGAGAATTAAGTTCATCAACAATTGTTTTAATTTCCATATTATCTATACCCTTTCAGTTAATTTATTTAGAAATGATTGTCTTACCATTTTCTACTGTGATTTTATCATCACAGAAAAGTCTGACTGCTTCAGGAAGAATTTTCCATTCCGCATTTTCCATAATTCTCTTTTGTAAAGTTTCTGGTGTATCATCTTCCAAAACTTCAACTGCTTTTTGAAGAATTATAGGACCTGCATCACATTCAGCAGTAACAAAATGAACAGTTGCACCTGAAACCTTAACACCTTTTCTTAATGCTTCTTCATGAACATGAAGTCCATAAAAGCCTTTACCACAAAATGAAGGAATTAACGCGGGATGAACATTTATCATTTTATTTGGAAATTCATCGCAGACATTTTCATCAAGAATTGTCATAAAGCCTGCATAAACAATAAGGTCTGCCTTTTCTTCGAGAAGTGCATCTCTCATAGCTTTACTGTATGATGCAATATCAGAATAATCTTTTCTTACAAGAGTTCTTGTTTTAATGTTGTTTTCTTCTGCTCTTGTGAGTGCGTAAGCACCCTCTTTAGAAGATATAACACAAGTAATTTCACCGTTACCTAATTCACCACGTTTACCTGCATCTATAAGAGCCTGAAGATTAGTACCACCACCAGAAACAAGAACGACAATATTCTTTTTACTCATAGCAACACCCAAAATTAGTCAACAATGATAATTTTATCATCAGATTTGATAATTTCACCAATGATGTAAGCGTCTTCACCATTTGCTTTGAGAATTTCTATTGCTTTATCTGCATCCTCTTTATTAACAACAACGCTCATACCAACACCCATATTGAATGTGTTGAACATATCTCTTTCAGGAATATTACCTGTTTCCTGAAGAAGTGTGAAAATAGGAAGAATTTTAACTGCACTTTTATTAACCTTTGCGCCAAGACCATCTGGAATCCTTCTTGGAATATTTTCGTAGAAGCCACCACCAGTAATGTGTGAAATACCTTTAACTTTAACTTCTTCTAAAAGTGCAAGAATTGGTTTAACATAAATCTTTGTAGGTGTTAAAAGTGTTTCGCCAATTGATTTTCCACCAAGTCTTTCGAGTGGAGTTTTGATATCTGCATTTTCAACATCAAAAACTTTTCTTACAAGTGAGAAACCATTTGAATGAACACCACTTGATGGAAGAGCAATAATAACATCGCCTTCCTGCATTTCTTTATTATTGAGGATTTTTTCTTTATCAACAACACCAACAGAGAAACCTGCAAGGTCATATTCATCTACTGGATAGAAGCCTGGCATTTCTGCTGTTTCACCACCGATAAGTGCAGAACCTGACTGAACGCAACCTTCTGCAACACCTTTAACGATATCTGCAATTCTTTCAGGAACATTCTTTCCACAAGCAATATAGTCAAGGAAGAATAATGGTTTTGCACCAGAGCAGATAACATCGTTTACACACATAGCAACACAGTCAATACCAACTGTATCGTGCTTGTCCATAATGAATGCTAATTTAAGCTTTGTACCAACACCGTCAGTACCACTTACAAGAACAGGTTTTTTAAGACCTTCTGGAAGTTCAAAAAGACCACCAAAACCACCAACATCTGAGCAAACACCCTCTGTTACTGTTCTTGCTACATATTTTTTCATAAGTTCTACTGCTTTGTAACCCGCAGTAATATCAACACCTGCTGCTGCATAGCTTTCTGATTTTGAATTATTCATAGTACTTTCTCCTTCAAATAAATTAAATTTTAAAATTAATCTTCTTTACCGCTCCAGCAGTAAGTACAAACTCTATCTGCCGGAAGACCAATTGCTTTAATAAGCCCGTCAAGTGATTGGAATTCAAGAGAAGCGAAATGGAGCTTATCACAAATCACTTTTCTCATTTTTGCACCACGTTCAGTTGAAGCATCGCTGTATTCATCAAGATGCTTAGCACCCTCTTCGCCCTCAAGCTCATAAATAGTGCTTCTTGTAATAAGCTCCATTTCTGAA
>JAZOWH010000047.1:0-3977 GCA_045659165.1 Candidatus Fimenecus sp.
ACAGGTTCGCCTTTGATTCCGTCAGATTCAAATACGATAATTTCGTTTTCACCATCACGAAGAACAGAAGCAGGAACATAAAGTGTCTGCTGTGGGCCGATTTCCCAATATCTGCCAAGGTTAAAGCCGTTGATTGTAACAAAACCTTTTGTGAAATCAGGAAGCTTTAAGAATGTGTCCTTTGGGTTTTCAATATTGATAAAACCACGATAGAAAGCAGATTTTTCGTTGAAATCTTTGCCCTCAAATGGTACATTCTGAAGATTATCCATAGGCATTGTGTAAACTTCCCAGTTGAAATGAACACGATTATCAAAAAGACATCTGCCTGCGATACCTTTTTTGCGCATCATCTTTGCACCGAAATTGCATCTGCCCATATTCTCGCAAAGTACTGTAAGCACATCACCCTTTTTAGCAGTGAATTTTGTTTCAAGTCGGTCATTGATATAAAGAATGTCGATAAGCTGGTCGTTGATGTAAATCTGTGCTCTGTCACCAAGGCTCTCAAAAGAAAGACGAGTGTCTTCGTAATCTCTGCCAAGAGTTGTTCTGTATGCAATATATCCGTAACCGTTTCCGTATTTTTCCATACATTTTGGAACATCAGAATGAATAGGATTTGCAAGGTATGGTAATGCTGTGAAGAAGCCTGTGCTTTCAGTAAGAGTAACTTTTCCGTAAGCCTTTTTCTCTCTGTCCTTAGGAATTTCAGGAAGTTCTTCACCAATATGCTTTTTAATCACTTCACGAACTGCCATATATTTTGGTGTAACATCACCACATTCTGTGAGCATAGCGTCATAGTCATAGCTTGTAACATCAGGCTTGAAGGTTTCATAATGGTTTGCACCTGATGTGAAGCCGAAATTAGTTCCACCAATGAACATATACATATTAAGGTGACCCTTTGTGAGCATATCGTCAACGACTTTTGCATAATCCTCGGCAGATGTTGTGTGATGATATTCGTCGCCCCAAGCATCAAACCAACCGTACCACATTTCCATACAAACCTTAGGAATATCAGGGAAAAGCTCGTCGTGAGCCTTGAAGTTTTCTTCAACTCGGCTACCGAAATTAAGAGTTGAAAGGCATCCGTCAATAGTACCGTCAAGCAAGTCTGTCATAGATGTGCCGTCAGATGTGAAAAGTGGAACATCAATTCCACGATTTTCGAAGCCTTTTTTGAGATAATTAAGGTATTCCTTGTCGTCACCATAATAGCCGTACTCGTTTTCGCACTGCACCATAATTACAGAGCCACCATTTGTAGTGAGATATGGCTTGATTTCAGCACAAAGACGGTCAAGGTACATATCAAATCGTTCTATGTATTTTTCGTTCATACAACGGATTTCCATATCCTCATCAGCCTGAATCCACCAAGGAAGTCCACCAAATTCCCATTCGGAGCAGATGTATGGACCAGGTCTTACAATAACCATAAGTCCCAAATCCTGAGCCATACGGATAAACTTGCCGATATCAAGAATGCCTGAAAAATCGAACTGACCAGGAATTTTCTCGTGCATATTCCAAGCGCAATAGGTTTCAACACAGTTGCAACCCATAGCCTTTAATTTCATAAAAATATCTGACCATGTGTCGGGCATATTTCTAAAATAATGCACAGCACCTGAAATGAGTTTAATGGGTTTTCCGTCTTTGACGAATTGGTCTTTAATAATTTCAAATGTCATAGTTTACACCACATATTCTTTATATTTATCTGCCATAGAAGCAGGCAGAATTGCTTTCAATTTTGTTCCGTCAGGAGTAAACTCCTCACTTAAAATTTTTCCGTTGTTACGGATGAAATTCACTTCGCCACCCTTTGAGAATGGAATAAGCAAATCGAGAGTAACACTCTTTAATTCAAGGACTTTCTCGATTTCCTTTAAGAGCAAATCAAGGTTAACACCATTAAGTGCGCTTATCATAACCGTCTTGCCAACAGAAATAAGGTCAAAAACATTTTCGGCCTTGTCGCACTTGTTCATTACTGTGATGATGTTGTCACCCTTACAGCCCAAATCACGAAGAATGTCGGTAGTAATCTCAATATGCTCACTACAATGAATGTCCGATGCATCACAGACATTAAGAATCACATCTGCTTCACTTGCTTCTTCAAGAGTTGATTTGAACGCCTTGACCAAATCGTGGGGGAGTCGGCTGACAAAACCAACTGTGTCAATGAGCATAACATCTTGCCCGTTTGGAAGTGAAAGCTTACGGGATGTTGGGTCAAGAGTAGCAAAAAGCTTGTCCTCTGCCAAAACACCTGCGTCTGTCAGTGCATTCATAAGTGTTGATTTACCTGCATTTGTGTAGCCAACTAATGCAACTGTGAGAACACCGTCTTTTTCACGACGCTTACGAAGAAGTCCACGACGCTTTTCAACCTCGTTCAGCTGTTCCTGTAAAGCGTGCATTCTTCTCATAATATGACGACGGTCACTTTCAAGCTTTGTTTCACCGGGACCACGAGTACCAATACCACCACCAAGTCGTGACAACTGTTTACCTTTACCCGTAAGTCGTGGAAGTGAATACTTTAACTGTGCCAACTCAACCTGCAATTTACCTTCACTTGTTTTGGCTCTTAAAGCAAAGATGTCGAGAATCAACTGAGTCCTGTCCACAACTCGCACATCAGTTGCATTTTCAATGTTACGAATCTGTGACGGAGTCAGTTCACCGTCGCATACAATCAAGTCGATTTCCTGATTGTGACAGAACAACTCTGCTTCTGCCAAACGACCTTTTCCAAGATATGTTGCACCGTCAGGAGTACTTTTTCGTTGAATAATTGAACCAACAACCTGAGCCCCTGCACTTTCCGTCAGGAGCGTAAGTTCTTCAATACTGGCATCTGCATCAAAATCACCCCTATCAACCGAGATAAGCAAAGCCTTTTCAGGTTCTCGTGTAATTTCGTAAAAGTCCATAAAATTTCCTTTGTTTTACTATCATTTTGCACTCTGCACTTTGCATTTTGCATTAAAAAGTGGTGGAGAAAATCCCCACCACCGAAACCATTATTTTTATCCTTTATTATAACATCTGTTCTTTACATTAGCAGCATTCAAAGTCTCTGCGCTGGCAGCCACAGTCGTTGTGACGCTGACAACCGCAATCATTGTTACAACCGTTGTTATTATCAGAGAGAAGGATTAAGATGATGATGATAATTAACCAAGTGTTGTTACCGAAGAAGTTACACATTTATTTTTCCCCCTTCCGTTTTTGTAATTACATTACATATTATGGAAGTTGAGAAAATGTGTTACATTTTCAATTCGTAATGCGTAATTCGCAATTCGTAATTAAAAGATAACCGATAAAGCAAATAATTACGAATTCAGCATTCCGAATTACGAATTCAGCATCACTTAAGTGATGCTAACAAGCCACCCTTAGAAATAATATTCTGAATGAATTCCGGGAATGGCTGAGCCTTATAGCTTGTGCCCTTTGTAACGTTTGTGATTACACCTGTATCAAAGTCAACAGAAACTTCGTCACCTGCGTCGATAGCGTCGCAAGCCTCAGGACATTCAAGGATAGGAAGTCCGATGTTAAGTGAGTTTCTGTAGAAAATTCTTGCGAAAGTCTTTGCGATAACACATGAAACACCTGCAGCCTTAATAGCAATAGGAGCGTGTTCACGAGATGAGCCACAACCAAAGTTAACACCTGCAACCATAATGTCGCCATCTTTAACTTTATTCACAAATTCCTTGTCGATATCTTCCATACAATGTGATGCCAATTCCTTGTGGTCGGCAGTGTTAAGATATCTTGCAGGGATAATAACGTCTGTATCAACGTGGTCACCGTATTTATGTACTAAACCTTGAATTTTCATAATTAGAGTACCTCCTCTGGTGTGCAGATATAACCTGCGATTGCACTTGCAGCAGCCACATATGGACTTGCAAGATAAACTTCACTTGTAGGATGTCCCATTC
>JAZOWH010000048.1:0-5101 GCA_045659165.1 Candidatus Fimenecus sp.
AATTTCGCAATTGAGGAATCTGAAAATGGTATGGAACTTACAATCACCTCAAAAAATAATGGCTATACCACATTCACAGCAATTCTTTATGATGGTGACGGAAATGTTCTTGGAATAGACAGTGTTGAAATGCAGTCAAAAGCAGGTTTCTTTGATAAAATTGGTGGATTCTTCAGAAACCTCTTCGGCTCAACAACTCACTATAGTTCTTAATCTTATTATTTAATGAAGAGCAACAATTAAGTGACAACGCTATGTACAAAAAATGACGAATTGTATTTCATAGCGTAGTTTATGCAAAACAGATACCACTACCAACAATTTGTGTTGATAGTGGTATCGTTGTTTTACTGTTAAAAACCAAGCATTTAAGCCATATATAAAACACAAGCGTTGCATTTGGGAATGTCACTTCCCTTTTGCAACGCTTTTTATTTCTTAAATTGTTTTTTAGAAAATTATACCATCAATCATATATCAACTCTACACTTGACTGGTTTCCGGCTGCGTCTACAGCGGTAATTGTATATACATCACCTGAAATACCATCAGGGTCTGTTACTGTAAGAGGATAATCCCACTTATAATTTTCCACTCGTGTGAAAAATTCACCGTTTTTGCAAATGCGATAATAAGCAATACCAAAGTTATCGTGAGAAGCCTCCCAGCTTATTGTCACGCCGTTTTCATCAGAAATAATCGTTGCATTTGCCGGCTTAGTAGGGCACTCTGTTTCAAGCACATATCCGTTCAAAACATAATCACGATATGTTTCCATATACATATTCTTTACAACATTTGGTGAGTAATAGTGTGAGTAAGAGAATGTAATTATGTTCTCACAATAGCGTGAGGCAACATCCAACTGCATAACAAATCGGTCAAGTGTTGCAGTGACAGACTCGATATTTTCAGTTTCAGGTCGTAGAATTGTGCCACCAAGAGCACTTGGACCTATTGCAATATCAAAATTTTCACAGTTTGCCCACAACTTTATGTCTGCATCAACTTTTTTCACTGCTTCAGAATATATTTCCCAGATTCTGACAAGGTCATCTTCTTCAATCCAATCAGCACCTATTGCATCTTGTGGTGCAACAATATCACCATCTCTGAAATCGACTTTTTCAAAGAATGTAAGCCATTGAGAATAGGTTGCAACATCACCCAAATCAAGATAATGGGCAGTAAATGGACTTATCATCATTGGGAGAGATGTGTCAACTTCAGTTGCTCTGTTAAGAACAGTATTAAAGCCATTTGCCATCTTTTTCATAAGTGGTCCACAGTTTATCTGGTTATTAATTTCAAGGGTGAAATACCAACCATAGAAGTTTTCAGGACTTACAGAATAATAACCGTCATAAATATCTTCAAGCATATCAGCAGTAATCGCACAAACGGACTTGTATTCTCCCGTATAATTGCCGAGTAACCAAAAGGAATCAAACATTGTCAGACCAACAAAAATTTTAATATCTGTACCTTTACAGGCTTTCAAAGCTGCCTCGACAACATCGCCACCAAAGGTAGCATCGTCAAAGGCTGAAATTGTACTATCATAATAAACAGTCCAGTTCCCTTCTGAGTCCATATTTGCAATATCCTGCAAAACGAGGTATTTGACACCATCACGCTGCATACAATCAATCTCTGTTGCCCAACGCTCATCATCCCAGGTACTACTCATCCACGATTGAATAAATGTACCAGTAAATTCAGGTGCACACTTGCGTTCAGGCAACTGAGTATCACCGAAAGGAGTTGCGAATGTAATAAATGCCATCAGTGCAACAAAAAAATTCTTAATAAAACTGAACATAAGAACACTCCTTGTTTCAATAAAATAACTTTACAACCACATTATAACACATCACACATAAATTTTCTATAAGAAAGGATAATTCATTCCGGAACATATCTAAATAAAAAGCACAGGCGTTGCATTTGAGAATGTCACTCACCTTTTGCAACGCTTTTTTCTTTTTTAGTTGATTGCATACGGATTCTGCCGGCTTTTCGTTTTACCATCTTCTGTCCTTTACATTGGGACAATGATTCTTTTTAAATGCTGCTCTGAATTCCACATAACAACCACATTTCATACAAACACCTGAAATCAAATGCTCACAATTTTTACACTCATTTAGGCGCTTCGCATAAAGTTCATCATCTGATTTTTCTTTTGGTGAAAGCTTATCAATTCTTGTGATTATGCTTTCAAGCACGTCTTCTTCTGCCATTTCTCGTAGCAGACATCTTTTACATTCTGCCATATTATTCAATCACAAACTTAACTACGGAACAAGGAGGAAGTGTTGTCTTGAATCCATCAGCAAGCTTTTCATAATCGCTGAATACCTTCGTACCAACAGTATTTTTGTTTTCAAAGCTGTTATAATCGGTCATTTCACCTGTAAGGATTTCTGCTGAAAGTTCCTTTAGTGTGAAATCTGCTATCTGACAATGGATTTCTGCACTGCTATCAACTGATGTGTTAACTATTGTTGCGATTATTGTGCCGTCATCTTTTACTGATGCACTCTCGATAAGTTTTGGCAGATTTCCTTTCTGTGAAATATTGCTTGTTGTTATGTATGAACCTAAAAGCGTATTTTCCTGATGGTCTTTGTACATTTTGAAAATATGATATGTAGGAGTCAGAAGCATATCTTCACCGTCTGTAAGAGCTACAGCCTGAAGAACATTTATTGTTTGTGCAATATTTGCCATTTTAATTCTATCGGAATGCTTGTTGAAAATATTGAGGGTAAGACCTGCAACAACAGCATCTCTCATTGTGTTCTGCTGATAAAGGAAGCCTGGATTTGTACCTTCTTCAACATCATACCAAGTGCCCCACTCATCAACTATCATACCAACCCTCTTGTCAGGGTCATAACGATTCATAATATCACCATGACGGCGCACAAGTTCTTCCATTTTGTAAGCCTTTTCTATGGTTGTATAATATTCATCCTTGGTAAATCCGAGTGCTTTACCTTTATTGCCCCAATCACCAGGAAGAGTGTAATAATGAAGAGACAAACCATTCATACGATTACCTGCTTTTTTCATAAGTACATCTGTCCAGTTATAGTCAAAAGCATTTGCACCACAGGCAATTCTGTAAATATGGTTGTTATTGTCATAATCACGGACATAGGTTTCGTAACGTCGGTATTGGTCGGCATAAAATTCAGGGTGCATATTACCTCCACAACCCCAGTTTTCGTTGCCTACACCGAAATATTTAACTTTCCATGGTTTTTCCTGACCATTTTCTTTACGAAGGTCAGCCATAGGAGAAACACCATCAAAGGTCATATATTCAACCCATTCACTCATTTCCTGAACAGTACCTGAGCCGAGATTTCCGTTGACATAAGCCTCACAACCGAGCTGCTCACAAAGTTCAAAAAATTCGTGAGTACCAAAAGAGTTATCTTCAACAACACCGCCCCAATGGGTATTAATCATTTTCTTTCTGCTTTCTTTAGGACCGATACCATCTTTCCAATGATATTCATCAGCAAAGCAACCACCTGGCCAACGAAGAACTGGAATACCCATTTCTTTGAGAGCATCCACAACATCTTTTCTCATACCATTTACGTTAGGTATAGGTGAATCTTCGCCTACATAAAGTCCTTCATAAATACATCTGCCTAAATGTTCTGAAAAATGGCCATAAATCTCCTTGTTGATTTTACTGATTTTTTGATTAGGGTTGATTAAATATTTTTCCATAATGTTCTCCTTTATTTTTCAAGTATAACCTTTTAAACCTATCGTTAAATTACTGATAATCGTTTTATGCTATAGTTTTAACAGCAGTTCGTGGATTTGTTTAATGACATCAATAAAATCGGCATCTTCTTTGCCTGTTGGGTCTGACAAGCCCCAATTATCATCAAAGTTTCTGCCAATAAAAGGACATCCTACGTCGCAGCCCATAGATATTGCTATATCCGGTTCGGGTATTTTATCATAGGTCTTACTGTACTGTGTCTGCTCCATATCAATGCCGTAAAGTTGCTTCATTAGTCTTACGGCATCTTGGTTAATTTGTGGTTTGGTTTCTGTACCTGCTGAATAAAAATCATATTTATCACCTATAAGGTATTTGCCTAATGCTTCTGCAATCTGGCTTCGGCAGGAATTATGTACGCAAACAAATGCTATCTTCTTTTTCAATGAAACGGACACCTCTCTTTAATGCACTGATTATTCTGTGACGAGCGAATACATTTGATTTCTTCCAATTCCATTTCTATACCGAGATTTTCCTTTACGAAATTAACCACATTGATAATTGCAAGATATGAATTTCGTTTGCAACATCTTGGACCACCGATTTCACCTATTGCTTTTAATGAAGCAGAGGTCATAAGATTGGAAAGTCCCCATTCTTTATTCTTGAGTGGTGTTGAATTTGTAACAATAGACATAAACATTCCACTACTCACTCCTGCTCCACAAGCACCCCAAAAACCACAAGCTCCACCAGGCACTTGCTTACCTCTCGACTGCATTTCAGCAAGACATTTTTCAAGGTTAATATCACCACCAGCATTTTTATATGCGGTAAGAAGTGCAGAGCCAACCATAACGTGATGCTCGGGACCGTGCATGTGACAAAAATCTGACGACATCATTTTTTCAAGTATATATATAGGATTTTTTGATTTCTGGTTAAGACAAATCGAATAAATCTCATCCATTCCATTGGTGTGACATCCATCGCAAATATAGTGTCCTTTTGAACATCTTGTTTTACTATTTTCTTTTTTATGACAAATCTCACATTCCATCATAACATCTGAATCCAGATATTCTAATGATGCTTTGCAAATTAAACATTCTTCATTCATACTTTCTCTCCCTACAATAACTTAAAACTGTTTTTCTCAAATTCCAAAAGTCCCTCGTCACGCATTTTGCAAAGCTCATTTGACATAGCACTTCGGTCAACAGAAAGAAAATCTGCAAGCTGTTGGCGATTAAAAGGAATCGTGAACTTTGCACTGTTGTGTTTTTTAGCCTGCTCAGATAAATACGAAATTAACTTTTCTCGTGTGGAACGTTTGGACATATGGTC
>JAZOWH010000049.1:0-1813 GCA_045659165.1 Candidatus Fimenecus sp.
GTGTCTATTTTTTCATTTACAATTAAATTCTCTATAATTCCATATAGGTTGTTTTTCAATTCTGCTGTTTCATCAATCTTTCTGTGACCGAAGAAACAGCAGGCTTCTTCTTTATCTATATCGGGCATATTCTTTCACAAAACCCCTTTCTCACATAATCAGCATTATGTGTGTAACTAAGATGGCTGAAATAAAAAAATCACCCTCCCAGGTGATTGCAGTCACCACGAATGCAAAAGAGCCTCAGACCAATGAGTTCTATTTTTTTCATTGGTCTATTTGCCATGTGCAAATTTTATGAATTTGTTCTATTTGTGTCTGAAACATTGACCTTTATGTATTTTCGTGGTATAATTTATTCAAATATTTTAATGCTTTTGCCACATAATGCTGATTATGTGGTTTTTTAATTTTGCATCCGCACGAGTCCCATTCTCTGCATTTGTTTGCGATGGGTGTTGCCATTTTCTATGGTATAGATTCTGGTAGTGTTTACATTACTGTGTCCGAGTATATCTGCCAGGCGAACGATATCTTTTTGCAACGAGTAGTATGTCCTTGCGAACAAGTGGCGGAGGTTATGTGGGAACACTTTTTCTTTAGACACGCCGCCACTCTCACATAACTGTTTCATTGATTTCCATATTGAGTGTCTGTCCACAGGCTGACCTTTTCTCGTTACAAATACGCTACCAGATGTTATATGCTTTTGCTTTATATATTTTTTAAGCAGTTGGCATAACTCTTTCGGCAGTATTATCATTCGGATTTTACCTTTGAGTCGTACCTGTGCCTGACCTGTCATCACAGAATTTACATCCACATATTTTAATTCACTTACACGGATCCCTGTGGCACATATAGTCTGCATGATGAGATAGAGTCTTTCATTCTTTTTACTCTTTGCCGCTTTCAACAGTCTTTCATACTCAGCCTTGGTAAGCTCCTTTTCACTCTGACAGAAGATTTGTCTTTGCACTTTCAAGTTCTTTACCTTCAGGTCGTATCTTTCAATGAAGGTGAAGTATCCGTTGAGGGAAGATAGCGCAGAGTTCACACTTGCCGGAGCATACTGCTGTACCAATATGTTTTTGTATTCAAGCACAAGTGTCTTTGTAATTTCTCTGCCGTCTGACCATTCTGCGAATGCATTTATGTCACGAATATATTTTTCAATGGTGACGGAACTTTTTTCTTCCTCGACTAAATAATTTTTGTAGTCTTCAATAGTGCGTTTAGTAATTTCATTCATGGTTTAACAACTCCTTTTCAAATATTATATACCAAATATTTTTTTCGAACACCTTTTTGAAAAATCGTTGTCAATGTTTCAGTTCATTTGAATATTAAAAGGCGATTGCTAATTCTAAAACCGAATTAACAATCGCCTTAATACTTTTGTATGCTTTGCCATATATTTTCACCTCCTGCGAGACAAAGCATACTACATAATAGAGAGGAAGTCTACGAAGTAATTCAAATATAACTCAATCACAAAAGCCAATCATCATCGTAGTTCTTTTCCTCTTTTATGAATGGATATTGTATTGCACCATTGATTTTTTTCACCTCCTCAATGCAACTATTATGGAGAGTGTCAGCGTTCTCATAATTGATTCCAAATTGTTTAATCAACAACCAAAATATTTTTGAAGTTTCGACTGCTTGTTTAAACATTAATCGTGCAGTACGATTTTCAAACTTTTTCATCAATCCTGACAAATTATCTCTGATATATTGATTAATATATTCTTCATTATTTTTGTTATGTAAGTACAGATTATAGAACCTAACAGCCTCGGCAATGTATTCA
>JAZOWH010000050.1:0-17120 GCA_045659165.1 Candidatus Fimenecus sp.
AGAAAAGGACATCGAAACAGATGCGCTTATTCTCTCTGTTGGACATTCTGCAAGAGATACTATCGAAATGCTTTACAAAAAAGGCATCAATATGATGCAGAAACCATTTTCTGTGGGTGCAAGAATTGAACATCCACAGGATTATATCAATTCAGTTCAGTATGGTGAATTCAAAAATCACCCTAAACTCAGGGCTGCCGATTATAAACTTGCTTGTCATCCACCACATGGTAGGGGAGCATACACATTCTGTATGTGTCCCGGTGGTACTGTTGTTTGCGCTTCTTCACAAAAGGGTGGAGTTGTCACAAATGGTATGAGTGAGTTTGCCCGTGACAAGGAAAATGCAAACTCTGCAATCCTTGTTGGTGTTGAACCTGCTGATTTTCCATCGGAGCACCCACTTTCAGGCTTCTCACTTCAAAGGGAAATTGAAGAAAAAGCATTCCGTTTGGGTGGAAGTGATTACTCAGCGCCTGCAACACTTGTCGGTGATTTCCTTAAATGTCAGAAATCAACCAAACTCGGTTCAGTTAAACCATCTTTCACAACAGGTGTAACAATGGGTGACATCAGTGAAGTGTTGCCACAGAAAGTTGTCAACACAATGCGTGATGCACTTGTACAGATGGACAAAAAGCTGAAAGGCTTTGCTATGGATGAAGCGGTGCTGACTGCTCCTGAAACACGAAGCTCATCACCTGTGAGAATTCTTCGTGATGAGTTTTATCAGACAAACATCAGAGGTCTTTATCCTTGCGGTGAAGGTGCAGGATACGCAGGTGGAATTGTTTCGGCAGGTGTTGATGGTGTCAAATGTGCCGAAGCAGTGTTATCCGATTTAATGTAACTAAACTGTCATTTGACAAAGATAATTTTTGTTGGTATATATTAATTAAATGATTTTACAGAAAGGGGATATTTTATGAGTTGTGATAATCTTTGTATGGGCTGTATGAGTGAGTTGTATGGTCAGCAACAGTGTCCGAATTGTGGGTGTTATGTTGATTCTCCACAAATATCTCCATATTTACCATTAAGAACACCAATTGGTGAGAAATATATTGTGGGAAAGGTGATTTCTTCAAATAGTGAAGGAATCTCGTATATGGCGTATGATGTTGATAAGAAGTCAGCGGTTGTGTTACGAGAGTTTTTCCCCGATAGAATTGCAGGAAGAAAGCACAATAAGAAATCAGTAATGGTTGAGGAAGTATATCAGGAAATATATTTTTCTTTATTGAACGATTTCCTTGATATGTGGCGTAATATTGCAAGAATCAGAGGGTTTTCAGCACTTATTCCTGTTGTTGATATTGTTGAAGAAAATAATACTGCCTATATTGTAACAGAGCATATCGAAAGCCTTACCTTGCGTGAATTCCTTTTGCGAAGCAAGACGGGATATCTTAACTGGGAAAAAGCGAGTCAACTTTTTATGCCTGTTCTGTCATTGCTTTCAAATCTTCATAATATGGGAATTGTCCATTATGGTATCAGTCCTGATACATTGTTGATTGGACGAGACGGAAAGCTCAGACTTTCAGGCTTCTGCATCCCACAAGTAAGATTTGCAAACAACAGACTTTCTTCTGAACTTTTTGACGGATACACACCACTTGAACAGTACGGACATACATTGACAAGTGGTGAATGGTCAGATGTTTACGCTTTCTGTGCAGTTATATACAGAGCATTGGTAGGTAGCGTTCCACAGGATGCGGTTTCACGTTCTACAAATGATAAACTTATTATTCCTGCAAGATATGCCGAAATAATTCCTGTCTATGTAATAAATGCGCTTATGAATGGGCTTCAGGTTGACCCACAGGAAAGAACTAAGGATATTGAAGCACTTCGTGAAGAGCTTTCTGCAACACCATCAAATGTTGTGTCATCATATTCGGGAATGAATGTTTCTAATGATGATAGAAGAGATGCTCCTGTTGTGGTTACATATGATGACGATTCACCATGGCAGACTGTACTTAAAACATTCCTTATTATTATTGGTGTAGGTCTTATCGGATTTGCAGGATGGATGGTTTATGACAAGGTCATAAATGCTCCTGAAGACCCTGTGGTTGAAGATGTGACTGATGAAGTTGAAATGATTGAAGTGCCTGATTTTGTGAATGTTCCTTTTGAACTTATTGCAGAAAATCCTGTTCAGAACGAGAGATTCACAATTAAATCTGTTTCAGAGTATAATGCAGAAATAGAAAAAGGATATATCGTTTCACAGAGCATCAAAGCAGGTGACAAGGTTGCAAAGGGAACAGAAATCACATTTGTAATCAGCAAAGGACCTGAATATGTTGTTGTTCCATCTGTTATCGACTTCAATGTGGAAACAGCAACTACACAGCTTGAAGAAGCAGGCTTTGTAGTTAAAATTATTGAAAAAACCAACGATGGTACTCATACTGCAAATACAGTAGCAGAGGTCTCACCAGAGATTGGCTCAAGTCAGATTAAGGGCGCTGAAATACAGTTGTATGTATGGGGCGAGGCACCTGATGATGGTGGATTTGACTGGGGATTCGATGATGACGATAACAGCGCAGTACCAGGAATAAACCTTGGTGATATTTTTGATTTATTTGGATAAAAAGGAAGAGGTGTCGATTGACACCTCTTTTTTCTTGCTTTTATGAGATTGTTATGCAGTCCATCGGTCCAATAATAACACCGTTTACAGTAACACTTTCGTCAGTATAGTTTACATATACCTTAATACTGTTGTCGTATTCTGTATAGTAAACACCATCCATGATTTTTGAATGTGATGTCATTCGTGCATCACGTAATTCTGACAATGAATCATTTGCCTTTGTATAGCAAAGAACCATTTCGTTGATGTTGTTATCGTAATAATATTTTGCATCAATACTCTTGTCAAATGTTGAACAATACCAGTCAGCACTTGGAAGACAACCATATTCAACAGCGTTTAAGAAAGCAGCTTTACTGTCATCATACGTATTAGCACCTGCAGCACTATATTCCACAATGCCGTGGAGTAACATCTGTACGAAAGGTATTCTTTCGTATGAAGATTTTTCTCCATACGCCATAGTCGTAACAGGAATATTGACAACAATATCAGCATTTTTTAAGGAATAAAAATTACCTGTATCAACCATAAGAATTTTTGATGTGGATAATACTGAAATCTGTGATGAGAGTTCTGATTGTGCAAGTACTCTTGAATATGAATCGTGTGAGTAATCGGAATAAAGATATTTTCCTGCGTCATTAAGACAATAACCGTCAAAGGATATCTTTTCTGAATCAGCTAAAATATTTTCAACAGTATTTTCAAGCTTGCTCATTTTAAGGAAATTCTGTGCGCCTGTACTGTATGGGAACGAATATGAATTATTGTCAATAATCTGACTCTTGTTTATTGCTGAAGCACTTGTAAGATTACCACTGTATGTAAGGATATCTGTATCAATAAAAAGTGAGAATTTCTGACTGTTCAGATATGTATATAAATCCTTGAATTGTGACTTTGTACCGAGAGTACGCTTAAAGGAATCAAAGTCTCCCGAATTACCATTATTGGCATCATTGTAAAGTCCGTTATATCTGAGATATACGTTGTTGACACCCTTTGCCTTTAAAAGTGCCATAAGTGAAAGAGCCTGTTTATAGTCAGAAAGTGAATGATATTTACCATCAGCATCTTTATATCCACCCTGAAGTGAAATAATCATAGGAAGATATTCGGTTGTGACATCTACCGATTTTGTAGAAAGAACAGAATTTCGGATAAGGTTTTCACGACAAGCAGTTGCCATTCCAGAATATGTGGCAGATTTACCAGAAAGGAAACGATAACAAAGAGTGATTTCACCCTGATATGGTTTGCCCTGTATTTCATCTGAATAAATATCAGTTATTTTAAAACTTGCATGGACATTATTAAGAGATTTTTCACCATTTCTGTCAGCATGAATTGTGGCAACAGAATCACCCTTTTCAATAATGCAGAGAAATGCACTGTCAGAATGTTTTATACCGAAAGCACCGATTAAGCATTGTGTGCTGCTTATGCTGTCTGCTGTGGCAACATCATTTCCGTAAACAGGAAGTGAAATCGGTGAAAAGTCCTTGTCCTCAATTCCTGTTTTAAGGATTGCACCACTGCCGTCAGGGATAAATATGTAATCGTCTGCACCACTTTTTTCATAGGCACCGAAATTGTTGAGAAGAGTAATATCTTCAAGGAAAATACCGTCAGGAAGTTCAATACTATTCATATTGACCTGAACATAAAATGAGCCATCGCGTAAAGTGTAAAGTACAGTAATATCAGCACGGATTGCGCCATTTTTTACTCTCTTTATTTTTTTTGCACCTGTTTCTTTATCAAGTGACATTGAATATTTTACTGAAATACCATCTTCGGAAACTGTGGATGTGAAATTGCCAAAGGCTACCGAATTATCTTGTGAATTAAGTGTATAAATTTTGTTGCCACCATCAGAAAGAGTAACCTGAATGGCTGAACTTTGAATGTCCTTTGAAAGTGACTTGTCAGGAAGAGTTGTCCACAAAGCATCTGAATTTGTGTCATGGATTGCAACTGTGGCTGTTTTCTTATCAAAAAGCAATTCAATAAGTCCTGATTTTGAAACAGCTGTATATGATGACTTGTCTGATGTGTGAAATTCTTTTCCTGAATACTCTGCAGGAATAATTTTTGCTTCCTCTTTTCTGTTTACATAAGGTACACAAGAGGTGAATAATATTGAAATCAAACATATAACTGAAATGATTTTTATGCTTATATTCAAGAATGATTTTTTCATAATCTTTCTCCCAAAATAAAAATATGGTGGAACTATATTTTTACATTCTACCATATATTTATGAAAATATCAAATTTTTCACCCTATAAGCTTGTTTCGCATATTATTAAGAATGATTTTTTCTCGTCTTGAAACCTGAACCTGTGAAATCCCCAGTATTTTAGCGGTTCTACTTTGCGTGTATCCGTTGAAAAATCGCAGAGTAATAAGTTGTCTGTCCTTTGGTGGTAAAATTTCAAGCACCTGATGAATGGAAAGTCTGTTGTCAATGGGTGTGTACTCATCTTCTGTAGGTATATCCATCTGCTTTTCATCGTCATTTTCCGTTGTCAGAGACTTAACGGGATGCAAAACACATAACAGTTGTGCAGTTTCATAAAGACTTATATCCATTATCTGTGAAAGTTCAGATACAGTAGGCTCTACACCATTCTCTTTTTCAAATTGTTCCTTAGCCATTGCCAATGTGCGGGCCTTTTCTTTAAGACTGCGACTGATTTTTACAGCACCATCATCACGAAAGATGCGCTTGATTTCACCAAGTATAGAGGGGACAGCGTAGGTGGAAAAAGCAAATCCCAATTCTTCACGAAATCCGTCAGCAGCTTTAATCAGACCAATACAACCTGCCGAATACAAGTCATCATAGTCCACACCTTTGCCTATAAATCTTGATGCACAACTGCCAACAAGCCCAAGGTTGTTCAGTATCAGCTCGTCACGTGTCATTTTGTACGCCCTTTTATTACTTTATAGAGAGTTACCGTTGTGCCGTAGCCCACTTTTGAACGTACTGTCAGCCTGTCCATAAAGCTCTCCATAACGGAAAAGCCAAGTCCTGCACGGTCACCACCCACAGTTGTGAAAAGTGGTTCACGTGCTTTGTTTATATCATCAATTCCACAACCCTTGTCGCGTATTGAGATAATAACTTTTCCATTGTCATGAATTCTGACTGTTATGTAGATTTTTCCAAGAGAATTTTTATATCCGTGAACAATACAATTTGTGACAGCCTCGCTTACTGCAGTTTTTATGTCGTTGATTTCTTCAACTGTAGGGTCAAGCTGCGCTGCGAATGCAGCCACAACAGTTCTCCCAAAACTTTCGTTTACAGAACGACTGTCAATTGTCAATCTCATTTCGTTTATTACCATTTTTACTTCCTCCTTTTTTTATAACTGCGATTCTGTCAAGACCTGCAAGACGCATTACCTTGTATGAATTGTTGGAAAGCCCTGTTATGTGAAGTTCACCACCAAATTCATTCACTAACTTGTAACGCCCCATAACAAGACCGATTCCCGAGCTATCCATAAATGTCACATCAGAAAAATCAAGAATAAGAGTTTTCGGTCTGCAGATTTCAATTTTTTCGTCAATGTGAAGTCGGATTGGTAATGCGGTGTGATGGTCAATTTCACCTTCCAATTGACAGCAAAGAGTTTCGTCCTGAAAATCTATTTGTACACTCATTGTTTTAAACCTCCTTTTTTCTTTATTCTATTCCCACAAATATAAAAATATTGTCATATTACGCTGTTTCAACGATTTCCACACCAGTATAATAGTGCTTGAGTATTTCATCATACGTGAAACCCTGACGAGCCATATAGTCAGCACCATATTGACTCATTCCGACACCATGACCATAACCATATACGGTAAAAATAAAGTCCCCATCCTTGTATTCACATGTGAATGTACTGCTCCGTAATGCAAATAAGCTACGGATTTCGCGACCTGTAAAGGACTTGCCACAGATTTCAATTGTTTTCACCATACCTGTTTTGGTGTTGGTGATTTTTTGCACCCACTTTTCGGGTTTATCAGTAAATTTGATATCATCATTTTTAAAAGCCTTTTTAAAATCGGTTGCCGAAACCTTAACCTCTGACTTATAAGCAGGGGATAGCTTATCACTTGCACTACTAACGGACACAAGATAAGGATAGTTTCCACCCCATACATCAGTTGCATTTTCGGTTTTTCCGTTGGACATTGAGTGAAAAGCAGCGTTGATGTGTTTTCCGTCATATTCAAGAGTGTAATTCATAACAGCATCAACACATTTTTCAATTTTTTCATGGTATGTGTCATAGTTGTCCTTCCATTTTTCTCTTTGTTTGGCTTCTGTAAGGAATCCCTGATGAGTCTTGCTGTCAGCCGATATGTCTGCACCATTCAAATCATAGGAATTCTTGTCCTTGATGTATAAAAGAAGTGTGTGTGCCGCTACAACCTGTGCCTTGATTGCCTCTTCGTGATATGATGCATTCATTTCTTCGGCAACAACACCTATAAGATATTCCTTTAAAGGCATTTCTGTAATATCGGTGCTGTTTGCAGACATAACCTTTACAGTGGGTATTGCTTGTGTAATAAAGTTTTCATCTTCTTCGGACAGTGCTTCACCGAGAAATTCCTGTGAAATGACACTTGATGCTTTTTCTACCGATACTAACGGAAAAAGAATCATACCAAGAGCCAGAAAAAAGCAAATCATAGTGTAGTTTTTCATTTTTTATCTCTCCCTTTTGTTGACTTTATTCTTTTATTGTATTAAAATATACGATGTATACTTATATTATCCTGGACACTTATCGAAAATTATAAAAGGAGGTAATTTTATGTCAGAATATATTTCAAGTATCTCCAACGAGGCTCTTTCAACTTTATGCGAAGAACTTCGTAAAAATAACCATATTAATCCCGAATACTACAATAGATTTGAAGTAAAAAGAGGACTTCGTAACTATGACGGAACAGGTGTGCTTGCTGGTCTTACTCGTGTTTGTTCTGTTGAAGGTTATTATATGGATGACGGTGAAAAAGTTCCTAAAAACGGTCGTCTTGTTTATCGTGGAATAAATATGTCAGACATTGTTGACCATTGTGAAAAGGAAAATCGTTTCGGTTATGAAGAAGTTGTTTGGCTTCTTTTATTCGGTGCACTTCCAACAAAAGAACAACTTAAATGGTTTACAGAATTATTGGCAGAGTGTCGTAATCTTCCTGAAGATTTTGTTGAGGATATGATTATGAAGGCTCCATCACCTGATGTTATGAATAAATCTGCTCGTAGTGTTCTTGCTCTTTATTCATATGACCCTAATCCTGATGACATTTCACCTGAAAATGTACTTCGTCAGTGCATTCAGCTTATTGCGCAGATGCCTGTTATTCTTACAAGTGCATATCAGGTAAAACGCAGAGTTTATGATAAAAAGAGTATGTATTTCCATCAGAATAAGCTTGATTTGGGTATTGCAGAAAGCATTCTCCGTTCAATCCGTCCTGATAAGAAATTTACTGATGAAGAAGCAAAGCTTCTTGACGTTTGTATGATTATCCACGCTGAACATGGTGGCGGTAATAACTCAACATTTGCAACTCGATGCGTTTCTTCAAGTGGTACTGATACATATTCAGCTATTGCAGCAGCTATCGGTGCTCTTAAAGGACCTCGTCATGGTGGTGCAAACATCAAGGTTTATAAAATGCTTGATGATATGAAGGCAAATATCAGTGACATTACAAACGAAGGTCAGGTTGCTGACTACATAACAAAAATTATGAATAAAGAAGCAAACGACCATTCAGGTCTCGTTTATGGTATGGGTCATGCGGTTTATACTCTTTCTGACCCAAGAGCTGTTATTCTTCGTCGTTATGCTGATAAGTTCTCAAAGCTTCGTGGCAGAGAAGACGAATTCAAGATGCTTAATCTTATTGAAGAGCTTACTCCTGAGCTTTTTGCAAAGCATCGTGGAATTAACAAGAAAATGTGTGCAAACGTTGACCTTTATTCAGGTCTTGTTTACGATATGCTGGGAATTCCACAGGACCTTTTCACACCTATATTTATGGCTGCTCGTATGGCAGGTTGGTCTGCTCACAGAATTGAGGAATTAACAACAGGTGGAAGAATCATTCGTCCTGCTTATAAGAATGTTACAATTCCACGTGACTATGTTCCTATGTCTGACAGAGTTTTACGTACAAAAAGTATTCAGGCCGAATATATTCCTATTGAAGAAAGGTAAGCATATTATGAAAATCGTCGGAAGATTTAAAAAATTAAATCCATTACTTCCTTTGTATATTATTTCAGGACTTCTTTGTTTTGCTGTTCCGTTCAGAGTGTATCAGTTGCTTTTCATTACTGAAAACGTAACAGGCTTTTATAAAGCTACTGACTGGTCTGTTTATGTTATTTACGGTTTAGCTATTTTGGCAATTCTTGTGTCATTAATAATTGTAAATCTTGCAAAGAATGTTCCTTCATCAAGGGATGAAATTAAACAGAAGAACATATTCTTGGCAGTCTCATCAATTCTTTTTTCACTTGGTATAATTATTGATTCTGTTTTCTCATTTGCTTCTATTCTTGCAGGTACAGCAAGTACAGATAATTTCGCTCTTGTTGTAATCGAAACTGTCTTTGGCGTTTTTGCTGCAATATACTTTATGTTGTTTGGTATTTCACATTTTGATGGCAGAACAACATATTTCCAGTACAGATTTTTGGCATTAGCACCACTTGCATGGACAACAGGCAGAATAATCATAAGATTTATGAAAAAAATAGCTTATGTAAATATTGCTGATTTAATGCTTGAACTCTTTATCCTTGCAACAATGATGATTTTCTTCTTGTCTTTTGCAAGAATTTCATCAGGACTTTCAAATGAAAAGTCAATGCGTTCACTTTTTGCATCAGGTTATGTTTGCATATTCTTCTGTGTGTTGGCAAATGCACCAAGAATTGTGTTGATGCTTACAGGTAACAGCAAGTTTATACCAATCGAATATCCTCTTTCAGTTTGTGATTTGACATTTGCTCTTTTTGTTACAGCATATATTGTTAATGCTATGAATAAGGCAACTGTAAACGACCACAACGAAATTTATACAGAAGAATAAAATCAAAGAAAGATAAAAAATATGGCTTTTTTTCTTAATAACGTCTTTACGGCATTTACTCAGGTTGTAATACTTTTCCTTGTTGCTATGGTTGGCTTTGTCTGTCATAAGGCAGGCATTTATACCGAAAAAGCATCAAGACTTACAACAAATTTACTTTTTTATATTGTTGCTCCTGCTATTATCATCCGTTCATTTTATGGAATGGAATATAACCCAAGCGCATTAAAAGGCTTGGTTATGGCACTTATTGGTGGCGTATTTTTACACCTTGTGGGAATTGTTATTATTCCATTTCTTTTTAATAAAGGTGATAAAGCAACAGCGTGTATTTTTAAATATGCATGTGTTTATGGTAATGTAGGTTATATGGCATTGCCTTTGGCACAAGCTGTTTTAGGTGATGAAGGTATATTTTACTGCTCAGTAATTTTAGTACCTTTCAATATCCTTTCTTTTACTCACGGCGTCAGCACAATGCAAAAGGGTGACAATGCTGAAAAATTCAACCTTAAAAAACTTATCGTGAATCCTGGTGTAATAGGTGTTGCAATCGGACTTCCAATATTCCTTTTGCAGATAAAGTTACCTGAAATTATTTATTCACCAGTTTCATATATTGCTGACCTTAACACACCACTTGCAATGGTTATGTTCGGCACATATTTAGCATCTGCTGACTGGAAAACATTGTTTTCAGACAAACGAATTTTTGTTTCAGCACTTGTAAAAGTGATTATTGTACCTCTTGTGACAATATTCTCTTTGAAACTTTTTGGTTTCGGTGGTACTTTGCTTACAGCTTGTGCCTTGAGTGCATCAGCACCAACTGCAAGTAATACAGTTATGTTTGCTGCTAAATATAATCGTGATACAGCATTGGCGTCAAAGGTTACAGCCTTTATCAGCGTGTTGTCAATTCTGACAATGCCTGTTATGATAGCGTTAGCGCAAAGTATACAATAAACGATATATTTGCTTCACAAATGCGATATAATAAAATGGTGTTTATTTCCATATAGACTTCGTTTCACTCGTCTGCGATATGATATAAATTCTCGTTTGATGAAATCAAACATATCGCATACGCAGTATATATCGCGTGCGACAGCACATATCACAAATTCTCAGAATTTATATCGCTGCAAAGCTGTGCTTTGCAATAGGGGTGATTTTCGTGAAACTTATCGTTGCAATTATCAATAATGATGATGCAAATACAGTAATGTCAAATCTCACAAAAGAAGGGTATTCAGCAACAAGACTTAATACTTCAGGTGGGTTTTTACGTGCAGGTAATATAACACTTTTAATTGGTGTTGAAAAAAGTAAGGTTGACGATGTAATCAATATTATTGGTAAATACAGCAGTCAGCGCAAGAAAATCACACCTGTAAATACTACATATATTGGGGAGTCAATGCTTTCATCAATGCCTGTTGAAGTAACTGTAGGCGGAGCAACAATTTTTGTTCTTGATGTTGAGCAGTTTTATAAAATATGACAAACGAGATACAGACTAAAACAGAAATGGTGTATAATCAGGTTGTATCTTCTGTTAAACAGGGCAACTTTCCTCATGGTGTGCTGGTGGAATGTCAGAATACTGTGGAGGGTGAAGATTTCGCACATTTTATTGCAAACACTCTTGTTTGTACAGGAGAAAATAAGCCTTGTTCAGTTTGCTCTGATTGTATAAAAGCACAGGGTAAAGGTCATCCTGACATTTTCGTGACAGACGGAATAAAAGGTAAAAGTAAAAACTTTACTGTTGATGCAGTCCGTGAAATTCGTGACGATGCATTTATTGTTCCAAACGAAAGTGATAAAAAAATATATATACTTAAGAATGGTCATAATATGAATGAACAGGCACAGAATGCTATTCTTAAAATATTGGAAGAACCACCATCTTATGTGTATTTTATAATTGTGACAGAATCAAAAAGTATGATGCTTGAAACTGTTCTTTCTCGTGTACAGGTCTTTTCATTATTAAGTAGTGAAGATGCTTTTACAGATAAGGAAGCACAGGCTGCAAGTGGTATGGTAAAGGCTTTAATCAGCGTCAATGAGCTTGCACTTATGGAGCAGACAGCAGTTTTTCAGAAAAACAACCAGTTTGCAAAGTCTGTTCTTGTGTTGCTTACAGAGGTTTTTCGTGATGCACTTGTTAAAAAAAGTGGATTTACAAGAGAGTTTCGTTTTAATGAGGAAACAAACTTAATCTGTAATAATGTTACAGCAAAATCAATTCTTCAGTTGATTTCAGCATGTAATGAACTTATTGAATCCATTGACCGTAATTGTAACAATAACTTGCTCCTTGTTCGTATGTGTTATGAACTTAAAAGAGCAATCGGAAGATAAATGGCGACAGAAAAATAGGAGAAAACAAATGATAGAAACAGTTGGAATAAGATTTAAAGAAGGGGGAAAAATCTATGATTTTGATGCCGATGGAAAGAAATTTGAAAAAGGCGACTATGCTATGGTGGAAACTGTCCGTGGCATTGAATGTGGTCTTGTGGCAAAGGCTAATCACGGTGTGAATGAGGATAATATCACAAAGCCTTTGAAAAAAGTCATAAGAGTTGCTACTGAATCAGACATCAAGACACTTGAAGAAAACAAAGCAAAAGAAAAAGATGCATTCGGTATCTGTGAAAAGAAAATCGAAGCACACGGACTCCAGATGAATCTTGTTGATGTTGAATACACTTTTGACAGAAGTAAGTTGCTTTTCTATTTCACAGCAGATGGCAGAATTGACTTCCGTGAACTCGTAAAGGATTTGGCATCCACATTCAAAACACGAATCGAGCTTCGTCAAATCGGTGTGCGTGATGAATCAAGAATGATTGGCGGCTTTGGTATCTGTGGTCGACCATTCTGTTGCAATACATTCTTAACTGATTTCCAGCCTGTTTCAATTAAGATGGCAAAGGAACAGGGGCTTTCACTCAACCCTACAAAAATCAGTGGTACTTGTGGAAGACTTATGTGTTGCCTTAAATATGAGCAGGATACTTATGAGCATCTTCTTCGTGTAACACCAAAAGTAGGTGCAATCGTTGATACACCTGACGGAAAAGGCAAGGTTATAGAAAACAACCTTATTACAGGAATGTTAAAGGTAAGCCTTGACCGTCGTCCTGATGCTGCACCATTGGTGATTAATCGTCATTCTGTAAAGCTTATCAAGGATGCTCACATCCGAGTTGAAAAAGAGGAGTTAGAGGCATTAAAAGGAATTGAGTAAAAAATACTTGATTTTTCTCATTTATATGCTACAATGATAATATACCAATTAAGGGAGGGTACATAACATGGCATACAAAATTACTGAAGACTGCATCTCATGTGGCGCTTGCGCAGCTGATTGTCCAGTTGAAGCTATTTCTGAAGGCGACGGCATCTATGTAATCGACGCTGATACTTGCATCGATTGTGGTGCTTGTGCTGATAGCTGCCCTGTTTCAGCACCTCAGGCTGAATAATTAAAAATGATAAAAAGAATCGCCAAGGAGTTTTCCTTGGCGATTTTTTTGTGCTTTTATTGAAATGTGTCATTCTGAGCAAAGCGAAGAATCTCTTCCGAAGTGTCATATTTACCAACAGAGATTCTTCTTCATTTCATTCCACAGAATCACAATCAATTCACTATTCAAAAATTTTCAAATCAAAATTATTTGCAACAACCTGACCACCCTTAAAGTTTGGATGGAGCTTATCTCTGCCTAAAAGTTCAATTCGTGAGCAATTAGGTTTGTTTTTATCGATACAATAGCTTGCCTGGTCATATACCATATCGAAGCAATCTTTGTTGTCCATAAGCATCTTGTTGTATTCTGATACCATCTTGTCTTTTTCAGGCTTTGAATCAACAGCGTGGCCGAAATGAAGAACATTCATTGCAATAAATTTCTTACCACATGCGTGTGCTTTGTCAGATATGCCTTTAACTGCATTGAACATCTTTTCAGGAGTCGGCTTTTCACTCTTTGGCGCTGAAAGTGTGCCATATTGGAGAAAATCATTTGTACCAAGTACAAAAACCACATATTCAGCATCATTGAATCTTAAAACATCGTTTTCGTAACGGTTAAGTCCGCTTATACCGAAAAGACCGGGGCAGGGGAATCGTTTGCTGAAATCGTGTAATGTTCTGTTACCCATAATTGAACGGTTGATTACAGCATATCTTCCCTTGTAGGCTTCACGGATTCGTTTTTCAAATGCGTTTGTCCAGAACCCTTGTTGAGTTATAGAATCACCGAATAAAACAATTGATGTGGCATTTTCGTTGTTAAGAAGTTCAACTGTATTGATAAGTGGAATTGGCTTGTGGAATCCCATTCCAAGGACTACTGTTGCAATTTTTCTTACTGTATCTCGTGGTCTTGGCTGATTTTCTGCACAAGGAATTTTTGTATAGTCACCCTTGACAGTAATAAGATTTACATTGTTAAGAAGATTACCACTGCAAAGGTCACCCTTTACCACATAAATGCTGATACAGAAATACTCGTCAACACCGATTTCCAAATCAACAGGGTCAGTTGTAACCATCTCATTTTTGCCGATTACAAATGATTCCTTTGAATTAACCGTAACAGTTTTATAAAGTCCACCGATAAATGTTCCGTCTTTATCACATTTTGCAACTGTCACACCACCGATTTCAACAGGAGTCTTTCCTGGATTGTTACGGAGTTCAAGTCGCAATTTGCTACCACTTATGGCAGACGAAATAACTGTTCTGTATGTCTTTTTGCAAGACGGATAATAAAAATGTGAAAGAGCAGCATGAGCCTGACCCCATACCTGTACCCACTTTTCAGACATAATAACGCCTCTCTAACTTAACCTAATTCGTGTTTGTCAAGAATCTTGATTTCAGGTTTTTTCATACCCATTGTTTCAAGAACAACAATTTCATTTTCTTCCTTAAGAAGACAACCAGGGAGATAAAGTGATTTCTGTGGTCCAATTTTCCAGTATCTGCCAAGGTTAAATCCATTTACCCATACATAACCCTTGTCAAATCCTTCAAGATGAACAAAACAGTCAGCTTTTGAATCAGCCTTGAATGTACCTTTATAGAACATTGCACCGTTGTCTTTGTTGAAGCTCTCAACAGGTTTATATGATAATTTTTCAAGGTTATCAAGAGGAAGAGTCCATACATCGTAACCCATTTGACGCTGATTTGCGATGTAGATGTCAGAAAAACCTTTTCTATCTATCATCTTTTCACCATAGTTAACACGTCCCATAGTGTCAACAAGAAGACCAATTTTCTTTTCACCATCAACAGGGCCGATGAATACAGTTTCTGTGTCCTGACTATCTTTTGTAAACATCTTGTAAATAGCACCTATTGAGAATCGTATCGGCTTTGTATATGAAGTACGGTCAATAAATTTCTTATACTTGTCATCAACATAAACGAAACCGAAATCGTGAACGTTTCTTATCATCAATGGAATTGGGTCGTAGTGGCCACGAATAACTGTTTCGTAATAAATCATACCAAAGTTCTGACCGAAAAACTCCATGCTTTCAGGAACAGGAACACGGTGCTTTTCACCGATAACATCAAGATTTTCAAAAAGACTTGCAGATTCAGTAAGCTTAACTGTACCGATACTCTGAAGTTTTGGTGATGGTAAAAGTTCTTCCTTCTGGAGTCCCTGATGCTTATGTAAAAGGTCACGAACTGCATGGTATGCAGGTGTGTAATCGCCCCATTCATTGAGAAGAGCACAATAGTCATAGCTTGTAACAGTTGGCTCGTAAGCACTGCCAGGATTGAAGTTAGCACCGGCATTAAAACCGAAGTTTGTGCCACCGTGGAACATATAGAAATTGAAACTTGCACCACAATCAAGGAATTCCTGAACTTCCTTAACAACTGATTCAGGCTTTCTTGTATGGTGCTTATCTTTCCAATGGTCAAACCAACCACACCAGAATTCACCGCACATATTAGGACCATCATTAGGGAAGTCCTTAAAAACATTGAAAGCAGTTTTAGCACGAGAACCAAAGTTGAGAACTTTATAAATGTGAGGTAATGAACCACCTGAAAGCATATTCTTCCAACTGCCGTCAGATGTGAAAAGTGGAACATCAATACCACAGTCACGAGTAAGCTTTTCAACAAAACGAAGATAGTCTTTATCATTACCGTATGAACCATATTCGTTTTCAACCTGCATCATAATGATGTTACCACCGTTAGTCGTTAACAATGGCTTTAATCTGCCTAAAAGTTCCTTGTAATAACGCTCAATGCAAGTAAGGAAATCAGGATACATGCAACGAATCTGCATATTTTTGTCTTTAAGTAACCAAGCAGGAAGACCACCAAAGTCCCATTCAGCACAGATGTATGGACCAGGTCTTACAATACAGTAAAGTCCCACTTTCTGAGCAGTTTTTACAAATCTTTCAATATCGAGAATACCATCAAAGTGGAATTCACCTGGTTTTGGCTCGTGAAGATTCCAACATGTGTATGTTTCAACAGTGTTGAATCCTGCAAGTTTTAACTTTGTAAGTCTGTCCTCCCAATATTCAGGCACAGTACGGAAATAGTGCATAGCACCTGAATAAATTTTGATAGGATTTCCATCCATGTAAAATTCTTTGTTTTTAATCTCAAACATATGGTTATACCTCCAATGTATTTGCATATTCCTGAATTATATCAAGAAGCAACTGTTCATTTTCATCAAAAAATGTGTCACAATCACGAATCTTCTGTTCTGTTTCTTCGTTTTCTTCGTTAACAAGAATAACGTAATGTGAATACGCAGTTTCTAAATTTTCACGAAGAACAGGTGGTAACAAAGAGCCGATTTTCTTGACTGCTTTTTCCACCTCACCACAGAATGCAATGTTAAGGAAAAATCTTGTGTGACCTTCTTTTTTGATTTCTTTGTAATATGTCATCAATGTGTTGTATGGTTCAGGCACTTCTTCAAGTCGCCATAAATCCCATAAATGCTCTAACTTAAACTGTTCATCAGTCATAGGTTCCTTCTTTTTAAATATGTCAAACAATCCCATATAAAAACTCCTTTTGAAGTGTAATAATATCATTAAATGTGTCCTGCAGGGACATATCGCACCCTCGACGACCCTCAAAACATTTATAGTTCATTAAAGCCATATTATCAATAATACAATGAAATCATAAATTGTTACAGTATTTTCTTATAACGCATCTATGACAATTTGGCTCTGCTGTGCAAATTTCAGCTTGTCCGTCTGCACAATAACTCCACAATAGGTTATCTAATTCAATATATAGCTTGCCTGTTGTTTTATGCATATCTGTCATGATATCAAAAAATTCATCATCAG
>JAZOWH010000051.1:0-10683 GCA_045659165.1 Candidatus Fimenecus sp.
GATACAAATAAATTTTCAATAAATTATGATTTACAAAGAAAAAGGGCGATTAGTCAATCGCCCTACAATTATATAATATTCTTTATTTCATCAGGTGTGAATACACCTTTTTCGGTGATAAATGCAGTTATGAGTGAATGGTCAGTAACATCAAATGCAGGGTTAAGTGTTTTTGCATTCTGTGGAATCATAGCTTTTTCGTACCACATATCCCCTATTTCATCACCATCTCGCATTTCGATTACTATGTCGTCACCTGTTTCGATGTTTTTATCTAAACTTGAAAATGGCATACACACATAAAAAGGAATATTATAATATTTCGCAAGAATTGCCACACTACTTGTACCGATTTTATTTGCAGTATCACCATTCAGCGCTACTCTGTCGCAACCTACTAAAATTGCATCAACAAGCCCGTTTTTCATGACGAATGATGCCATATTGTCACAGATAACTGTTGTATCCATATCTGCTTCACAAAGTTCAGATGCGGTGAGTCTTGCCCCTTGCAAAAGTGGTCGTGTTTCATCAGCAAAGACCTTAATATTGTGACCATTTTCCTTTGCAACATATACAGGTGAAAGTGCTGTGCCGTATTTCACGGTTGCAAGTCGTCCTGCATTACAATGGGTAAGAATTGAGTTACACTTCTTGAGTAATTCTGCACCGTATTCACCGATTTTGCGACAAACTGAAATATCATCATCTATAATCTCAAGAGCTTTTTGAGTAAGGTTTTCTTTGAAGTTTTCTACATTACTATTTTCAGCAACTTTGAGCATTTCCTCAGTTGCCCATTTAAGATTTATTGCAGTAGGCCTGCACAAAACGAGGTCTGCACAATACTTTTTTAACTCTGTAAAAAGAGTTTCGTATGTACTGGCTTTACTCTTATTCATAAGCACAGCTAATGAAATGGCAGTAAACACACCTATTGCAGGTGCACCACGGACTTTGAGAAGTTTTATTGCATCAAACATCTCATTATAATCATCCGTGTTGACCTCTTTATATTCATTTGGCAAAAGTGTCTGGTCAATGAAAACTGCTTTATTATTAACAGTATCAAAACCCACGGTTGCACCATTCAAAAACATCAGAATTCACCTACGATTTCAGTAATAAGCGACTGCATTTCTTCACTCTTTTGTCTGCCGATTGTAAGAACTTCTTCTTCAGTAAGTCTTTCACCTGAAAGCCCTGCTGCTTTATTTGAAACAAGTGAAAAACCGAGCACATCAATACCACAATGGTTTGCTGCGATTACTTCCTGAACAGTTGACATACCAACTGTATCTGCGCCAAGCACTCTGAATGCTCGGATTTCAGCAGGAGTTTCGTAAGAAGGTCCTGTACAACCAATATATACACCTTTTTGGAGTTTCATTCCTAACTTTTCAGCACAGTTGAATGCGATTTCTGAAAGTTCAAGTGAATATCCATAAGTCATATCAGGGAAACGAACACCAAAACGGTCATCGTTTTTACCGATAAGACAGTTTTTGCCTGTAAAATTTATGTGGTCAGTAATCACCATAATGTCACCAACATTAAAGCTTTCGTTAATACCACCTGCTGCATTTGTAACAATAAGTTTTTTAACACCCATCATTTTCATAACACGAATTGGCATTACAACATTTTCTACAGGATAACCCTCGTAAAGGTGAATTCTACCCTGCATACACATAACTTTTTTGCCATTAAGTGTACCAAAAACGAATCTTCCAACATGACCAGGCGCTGTTGATACAGGAAAATCAGGGATATCAGCATAATCAACAAACTGTGGATTGTCGATTTTCTCACCAAGAGTGCCAAGTCCACTACCTAAAATGATACCGATTTCATAATTATCAGTAATTTTTGATTTTATAAATTCAACTGCTTTTGTAATCATTGTGCATTAACCTCGTTTACTACTTCACGAACTAATCTACTTACTTCATATCCCATTCTTTCAACATCAATAGTAGTGAACTCACCATTTTTATAAAGGACTTCACCATCAACCATTGTAAGCACCACATTACTCTTATTTGCTGAATAAACGAGATTATTAAGAATATCAAAATCTGGATACATATTTGGTGTTGTCATATCAAGAACAATTAAATCGGCTTTATTGCCAACTTTTATTACACCACAATCGTTTCTGCCCTGTGCCTTATATCCGTTAACAGTTGCCATTCTGTAAATATCCTGAGGAGTCACAATATCCGCCTTATTATTAACACCCTTTGGTAAAAGTGCAGCAAGGTACATTTCTCGCATAATATCAAGTCCGTTATTACTTGCAGCAGAGTCAGTACCGATACCGATATTTACACCTTTCTGTAACATTTTATATATGTCGCAGAAACCACTACCAAGTTTCATATTACTTGCAGGACAATGAGCAACAGTTACTCCCATTTCCTTGAAAATATCCATATCTTCATCTTCCACCCACACACAATGAGCAAGAATTGTAGGACTATTGAGCACCTTTGCATCATAGAAAAGACGAGTAGGAGTTTTTCCGTATTTTTCTTTACAGCTTTCGTGCTCTGCCTTTGTTTCTGACAAATGAATATGATTTATATAATCCTTGCCATTTGTGAATTCACCAAACTGTTCAATAATTGAAAGTCTGTTTGTATATTCAGCGTGAAGGCTCATATCAATCTTGATTTTACCATTCTGTGTATTATGATACTTTTCAGCAAGATAAATACCCTCCTGAAAACGGTCATTTTTTGTAATATCTTCATCAACAAATGACACAATTGAACGGCCAAAATTAGTTTTTGCCTTACTGTCGATTACAGCCTTCATAACACCATCACCGAAGAAATACATATCGGTAAATGATGTTGTACCACTTGAAATCATTTCAGCTATTGAAAGCATTGTGCCAAAATATGCACGGTCGCAATTAAGTCTGTCTTCAAATGGGAATACTTTTTCATTAAGCCAACGGTCAAGTGGAAGATTTTCGGCATAGCCACGAAGAAGAGTCATTGGTGAATGAGTGTGAAGATTTACAAATCCTGATGAAAGGACTTTGCCCTTTCCGTCATATTCTTCACCATAGTTTTCCTGTGGTTTTACTACTCCGATATAGTCGATTTTATCATCCTTGACACCAACAAACATATTGTTTTCGATTTCAAGGTTTTCGTTGATAATTGAAATATTTTTGAAAAGCATAGTATTTCTCCAAAAAAGGCAGAGTTTACCCTGCCTCCATTTTTATTCTATAACAATTGTTTCTATTACAACGTCTTCGTTTGGTTTGTTTGAAAAATAATCTGATGGAACTTTTGCGATAGCATCTACTACATCCATTCCTTCAAAAACCTGACCAAAAACTGTATGACGGAAATCAAGCCATGGTGTGCCACCGATTTCTTCATAAGCCTCGATACATTCAGTTGGGAAAACTCTTTCGTCAGCCATTCTCATCTGTTCAATAAGGTCTTCAGGACATTCCTTTGCCTGAACAATAAAGAACTGGCTTCCGTTTGTATTCTTGCCTGAGTTAGCCATTGAAAGTGCACCGCGAAGGTTGTGGAGTTCGCCTGTGAACTCATCTTCAAAAGGTCTGCCCCAGATACTCTGTCCGCCTGTACCTGTACCGTTAGGGTCACCACCCTGAATCATAAAGTCGTTGATTACACGGTGGAAGATAAGTCCGTCATAATAACCATTTTTAGCATGAGTTGTGAAATTTTCAACTGCTTTTGGTGCATATTCAGGGAAAAGTTTGATTTTGATATCTCCCATATTTGTTTTTACTGTTGCAATCATATCACCTGCAACCGGTGCATTTAACTGATGAAACATAATTTTTACTCCTTAATTATTCATAACTTATTTTTTACACAGAAAACTTTATTCTACTGATTTAAGTGATTCAATCATATCAATTTTCTTAAGACTGAAATGCATTATAGCATTGACAATTGCTGTAAATATAACCGTGATAATTGTAGCAACAACTACACTTGCGAATTTCAATTCTCTGCCAAACATATAAACATCGGTTTCAACTGTTATCATAACAAATCTATGAAGAATAATACCAAGTATTATACCAAGTATTATGCCAAAAATTGTCAGGATAATATTCTCACGATATACATATGATGCTAATTCATTATCATAAAAACCTAACAACTTAAATGTTGCAAGTTCTCTTCTTCGTTCAGTTATATTGATGTTATTAAGATTATAAAGAACGACAAATGCAAGAATTGCCGCCGATGCCACCATAAGAATAATGATGAAGTCAAGATTTTTGATAACCTCATTGATGCTTTCAAGTTCATCATCATTTGTGATAACTGAGTTTACACCATCAATGCGTGACAATGCAAGTTTAAGATTTTGAACAGAGAACTTGCTGTTTGAATTCATCATAAGAATGTTGATTTCAGGTTCAACATTGTAAAGTGACTTGTAAAGTCCCGGTGTCATATAGATATAGTTGAAAATATAGTTTTCAGTAATACCTATGACTTTGATTTCTTTTGGTGTAACAGTTGATTCATCAATTCGGAGATACATATTATCCCCTACCTGAACACCTAACAAATCTGCAAATTTTTCTGTGATGATTACACCTTCATCAGAAAGTGAAAGTTTCTTTTGTTCATCTTTTCGTTCTCTTAATGAAACGAACTGTGGGAACTGGTCAACATCTGTTGGAACAATTAAATACGCTCTCTTTTCATCATCAATATCGGTTGATGATTCTGATGATGCTGAAACCATTGTTCTGTTGACCTGAATATAACTTTCAAGGCTTGGCAAGGTTTCAATTTTTGAAAGCATTGCTCTGCGTTCCATTCTTGTAAGACTTGAATCAATGCTGACAATTTCAGTATAGTTGAAAATGTCACCATACTGTTTTTCTGTCATACTTGACACAGAATCACGGATTCCAAGACCAACAAGCAGAAGCGCCATACATCCGCTGACACCGAAAAGTGTCATAAAGAAACGCTTTTTATATCTGAAAAGATTTCGTACTGCTGATTTTTGACCAAAATTAAGTCGTTGCCATATAAACTTGATTCTTTCAACAAAAGTATGTTTACCTGACTTTGGCGCAACTGGTCGCATAAGGTCGGCAGGCACACTTCTCAATGAATAGAAACAAGCAACGAATGCAGCAAGAGTTGTGCAAAGAGTTGCCACAAGACCTGCACTGAGTGCATATCCTAAATTAAGTCTTATTACATTATCACCAAGATTATAATAGACTGCTCTATATGCTGTAATGATAATTGGTGGAATTGAAAATTCACCAACAAACACACCTATTACACTACCAAGAATACTTGCAGTTGCAGCATAAAGAAGATATTTCGATGCGATTGCAACTTTACTGTAGCCCAACGCCTTCAAAGTACCAATCTGCATTCTTTGTTCTTCAACCATTCGTGTCATTGTAGTAAGGCTGACAAGGGCTGCAACGATAAAGAAGATTACAGGGAAAACTGTACCGATTGCACCGATACTGTCTGAATCGGTAATGTAGCTTACATAAGCTTCAATGCTTTCACGGTCAAGTACATGCCATACAGGTGGTTCCATCTCCGCTACTTTACGTTCTGCTTCTTCAAGTTCAAGTCTTGCATCTTCAAGCTCAGCATAAGCATCATCTTTTTTCACATTATATTTTTCTTCTGCCTCTTTGAGCATTGCATCGGCATCCATAATTTCCTGCTCAGCATCATCAAGAGCGCCTTTATTAGCAATAGCAGACTGTAACTGTCCAACCGTTACTTTTGCTTCAAGAAGAGACTTTTTACCCTGTTCAAGTTCCTGTTCAGCCGCAACAGCCTGTTCTGAAACATAATTATATGTACTCTGAAGAGTTGAAACCGTGTTGGTCATAGATATAATCTGTTCAGGGTCTGCATTAGGGTCATTTTTCATTTCTTCAAGGTCAGCAACTGCATCGTCAAGAATTGTTTTGCTTTCTTCAAGAGTCTGTTTAATAACAGCGAGTTGTTCTTCACCCTCTGCAATCTGTCTTTCAGCATCAGCTACCTGTTGCTGATATACAGGAAGATTTGCTTCGGCATTCTGGAGAAGTTCCTTGTTGCTCTGAATATCACCCTTGCTCTGTTCAATCAAAAGCTTGTGTGCCTGAAGTTCATCATAAGCATTTTTGATTTCTTCTTCAACAGTAGCTTCTGCCTCTGCAAACTCATTTCTTGCCTTTTGAAGTTTGTCGTTACTTTCAGAACGAATTTCGGCATAACGGATATCACATTGTTTGCCTGCAATTTGTTCAATTTTATCCGTAACTGTTTCAACGATATCCTTATAGTCGTCGTAATAGCAGTTCAGGTCTTTTGCACCATTAACAGTAATGTAAATTGAAGTGAAAACATCTGTAACAAATGCCTGATGTGGAATTACGATGTATCCGTCACCCATACCGTCACCGATTTGGCTTGTACCCACATCACCGTTAAGGTAATATGAGGATGAGCATACACCGATAATTTCAAAGGTATCTGTTGCAAGGGTATCAGAAACAGGTGTATCTGTTCCTGTTGACAATTTTACAACATCCCCGATTTTGAGTCCTGATTCATCCATAAACTCTTGACTCACAAGACATTCGTTGTACTTTTTAGGATTTCTTCCGTCAACAACCTTAATTTTATTTATTTGTTCTGACATTGAAATTGCTCTTGTAACAATTTCTTTTGAATTAACTATACAAAGAAAATCAGTTGTATATGAACCTTCTATTTCTTTAACGCCTTCAATTTTCTTTAAGGCATCAATATCATTCTTTGTAAGTCCCAGAGTACCCACAACACGGATATCCATAAGGTTCTGTTTATCATATATTGCATCAGCCGTTGTATACATAGCAGGCATAGTTGAACGGACACCTGAATAAAAGGCTACACCAAGAGCAACTATGAGCAGAATTGAAATAAATCGGCTTATGCTTCTTTTGATTTCTCTTTTGAAATCTTTTTTCAGCGATTTAGTCATATCTGTTACTATCCTTTACCATTCAATATGTTCAACAGGCACTGGTTCCTGATTGAGGAAAATCTTTTCAATTTTACCGTCGTTGATTTTAATAATCTTATCTGCCATTGGCATCAATGCAGAGTTATGAGTAATAACAATTACTGTCATACCCTTTTCACGACACATATCCTGTAAAAGCTTAAGAATTGACTTACCTGTTATGTAGTCAAGCGCACCTGTCGGCTCGTCGCAAAGAAGAAGTTTTGGATTTTTAGCCAAAGCACGCGCTATTGAAACTCTCTGCTGTTCACCACCTGAAAGCTTTGATGGGAAGTTCTCTTTTCTGTTAGCAAGTCCTACCTCACCAAGAATTTCTTCTGCATCAACAGGGTTTTTACAAATCTGTGTTGCAAGCTCAACATTTTCATAAGCTGTAAGGTTTGGAACAAGGTTATAAAACTGAAAAACAAATCCAACATCGTCACGGCGAAATGCAGTAAGCTCTTTTTCATTGAACTGAGCAATGTCGATTCCATCAACATCAATAATACCTGATGTAGGTTTATCCATACCACCAAGCATATTAAGAACAGTTGTTTTACCTGCACCTGAAGGACCTACGATAATTACAAACTCACCTTTTTCAATTGGGAAGCTGATATTATCTGCTGCTTTGATTTCAATTTCACCAACCTGATAAATTTTTGAAACATTTTTAAATTCGATAAATGGCATTTCTTTCACTCCTTAAAACTCGGATTAATCTACACCCTTAACGCCATAATTTTACATACTTAATTAGTATAACATACAAATTATAATAATGCTATATTATTTAATGAAAAACTAAATATAAATTTTTTGTAAATTTTACCGCAAAAATAATAGACAACTGTTGATTATTGAACACCGTAATGATATAATGATAAAAAAATTTCCTGGAGATGAAATTATGGCAATAAATAACGAAGATAGTCGTGTAAAACGCACCAAGAAACTTATTCGTCAAGGACTTGTTGAGTTAGCACAGACAAAAAGAATAAATAAAATCACTGTCAAAGAATTGACAGACTACGTTGAAATCAACAGAGGTACATTCTATCTTCACTATAAAGATGTTTATGACCTTGTTGACTCACTTGAAAATGAACTTTATCATGATTTTAATGAAAAACTTTCTTCATATACAGGCGAAGCACTTTTAAAAACTCCTGTTGATGTATGTGAAGATTTCTGCACTCATTTCTATGAGCACAAGGACCTTTATACTACATTTTTAGGTATTAACGGTGATGCTCAATTTGCCTATAAGCTTGGCGAAAGACTTAATGAAAGAGTTTATGAAATTTTCAAGAGCATTTTCCCAAAAATGAACGATACAATATATGATTTTGCATACCATTATTGCAAATTTGGTCTTATCGGACTTGTAACATGTTGGTTTACTGAACATCCAGATTGGACCCCACGACAGATTGCTGAAACATGGCTTCATGTTACAACATTGGGTCTTTGGGGAGTTATAGGTGACGATGGTAAAGAGGTACTTTTAAATGCAAAAAATGCTCGTTAAACTTTTTATTCGTGATTTTGAAAATACAAGTGATTTAAAGGTCCGTGAGTCATATGGCACATTGGGTAGTATCACTGGAATTGTTGTGAATCTTATACTTGCAATTATAAAATATATCGCAGGTATTCTTTCAGGCAGTATTTCCGTTACAGCCGATGCCATCAACAACCTGTCTGACGCAGGTTCGTCTATTATTTCATTGATTGGTGTCAAGCTTTCTGCAATGCCTGCTGACAAAGACCACCCTTATGGTCACGGTCGAGTTGAATACATATCTGCATTAGGTGTTTCTTTCTTTGTTTTACTTATGGGTATTGAACTTTTTAAAAGTTCAGTTGATAAGATTATCAACCCTGCTCCCGTTAAATTCAACTGGATTGCTCTTATCATTCTTCTTATAAGTATTCTGATGAAGCTCTGGCTTGGATTTTTCAACAAAAAGCTCGGTGAAAAAATCAATTCAGCACCTATGATTGCAGTTATGAAGGATAGCTTCAGTGACTGTCTTGCTACTTCTGTTGCACTTGTTGCAATCGTGGTTTCTGCATTTTCTGATATAAGCATTGACGGTTACCTTGGAATTATTGTGGCAGGATTCATTTTCCTTGCAGGCTTCAACATTCTTAAGGACACTATGGCTGACCTTTTGGGCAAACCTGCTGACAAAGAGTTCACAGAAAAAGTTGAACAAAAAATACTTTCCTATGACAAAATTGTTGGTGTTCACGATATGATTGTACACGACTATGGTCCTGGAAGACGATTTGCATCTGCTCACGCTGAGGTTTCTTCACAAGATGATATTATGGAAATCCACGATATTATTGACCTTGCTGAGCGTGATATTTTCAACGAGTTCGGACTTGTAATTTCAATTCATACAGACCCTATTGTCACAGATGATGAAAGAATAAATTCTTTGAAGGATATGACAAAGGTTATAATCAAAGAGATATCCGGTGAAATGTCAATTCACGATTTCAGAGTTGTTGATGGTCCTACTCATACAAATCTTATCTTTGATTTGATTGTTCCACACAAATATCATCTTTCAAACAGTCAGATTATCAAAATCATTGAAGATAAATTGAGCAAAATAGACGAAAGATATTTCGTTGTAATAACTATTGAACACGCATTTAACTAAAAATAAAATTTTTGTCGTTTTGCTATTGAAAAAAACACAAAATATAGTAGAATATATATACAAGTTATCATATATTGTTATTTATTATTCGGAGGTTAAATTATGGCAGACAGAGAAATTACCACAATACCAAACGGCCCTCTCGGTATTATTGCTTTACCAGGGTGCGAAGAAATGGCTGAGAAGATTGACCGTTATCTTGTAAAATGGCGTAAGCAGCAGGATTCAGAACACAAAGCAACAATCGCTTTCTCAGGTTATGAAAGAGATACTTATATCCTCAATGCTACTTTCCCTCGTTTTGGTACAGGTGAAGGTAAGTGCTCACTTCACGAATCAGTTCGTGGATATGACATTTATATTCTTATTGATGCTTTTAACCATGGTGTAACATATAAAATGTACGGTCAGACAGTTCCTATGAGTCCTGATGACCACTATGCTAACCTTAAGAGAGCAATTTCTGCTATCGGTGGTAAAGCAAAAACAATCACAGTTATTATGCCTATGCTTTATGAAGGAAGACAGCACAAGCGTTCATCAAGAGAATCTCTTGACTGTGCAGTTATGCTTCAGGAACTTTGCCTTGATATGGGTGTTGACAACATTATCACATTTGATGCTCACGATGCTCGTGTACAGAATGCTATTCCTCTTCATGGTTTTGAAAATGTTTCTCCTGCATACCAGATGATTAAAGCTCTCGTTAACAATGTTGATAACCTTATGCTTGACAAGGAACATACAATGATTATCTCTCCTGACGAAGGTGGTATGTCACGTTGTATGCAGTACTCAAACTATTTAGGTCTCGACCTCGGTATGTTCTATAAGCGTCGTGACTATTCAAGAATCGTTGATGGTAGAAACCCAATCATCGAGCATTCTTTCCTTGGCTCAAATGTTGAGGGCAAAGACGTTATGATTATTGATGATATGATTTCATCAGGTGAATCAATGCTTGATGTTT